>CAMLDM010000007.1 GCA_946479025.1 uncultured Candidatus Saccharibacteria bacterium
CACCGTTCATTTGATTCACTACAAGTAGGCTATCCATCCTAAAATCAACCGTCTTAGCTCCCATCTCCAGAGCCTTTTCAAGCCCAAGCCTTACTCCGTGATATTCTGCTAAGTTGTTGGTCGTGATGCCGAGGTACATTCCGCCCTCATGAAGCACATGCTCTTGGTCGTTCATAATCACAAAACCGGAAGCGGACGGACCAGGATTACCGCGCGAGCCACCATCGGAGTAAACAATAACGTGTGATACATCTGCTGTATCACTTACATCACTACCAATTAATTCTTGCTCTTTAACAGATTGAATCTGCTGTTGTGATATACCCAACAAAAGTTTTGACGACTCGGTAAGCTCCTCTTGATGTATGTTTGACATCTTTTCCCATTGATAATGGTCGTAGTTCTGACTCAGTGATATCTTCGAGTCTCTACCCGTAATGCTCACAAGATATAGTATGAAAACGTACTGAGTGTTTCTATCATCGTGATCAATGTAAGAGAGCACATCGAAGAGTTGAGCCGTCTGAATCGTTAATCCTGCCTCGTCATACAGATACCGCCCAAGCGCATCTTCAGGTTGCTCGCCGTATTCCAATTTGCCCCCTGGCAATTCATACTTATTTAAAATCGATGGTCGGCCGGTGGCACGTCTGAGTAGCAGGGTCTTCTCGTCTTTTCTGATAATAGCGCGGACAGCGATGCGTTGATTCATGTTTGCTTTCTGTTTTTTATTGCTTAACTTTATTTTATCATAAGGGTACAACATAAAATCCCAGGATAAGACTGTCAGCGCTTGATATTCCCCGCATGCTTGCAAGGTGGGCGCTCTCAAAACATTTCCACGGAAATGAATCATTTGAACTCCCTATCAAATATGATATTCAGGAAAATCATATACGCCTAGGTTTATCCTGGGACTATCTTTATTATACCACCAGACCAGACTAGGAGAGGTTAAATATATGGGAGAAAATATCAATAATGAACGCCGTCGCAGACAGCATGAACGCTCCAATAATAGAGCTGGCAAGAAGGACGATAAGGAAAATAAAGATTATTCCATATTGCTCCATAGCCTCCATGCCACGACGAACAAATTCAGGGGCGAGCGCGTACAGCACGCGCGATCCGTCGAGCGGCGGGATCGGTATCATGTTAAAGATGAAGAATCCGAGATTCACCATCACGGCGGTAGTCAAAATCATTGCAAGAAGCCCGCCTTGTTGCCCACCGGTGACGGCATATATACCAAACATAATAAATGCTATTAGCAAGTTGGTCAGAGGGCCGGCAACCGCCACCAGCGCAGCACCCCATTCGTCATGTCTCACCCTGGCAGGGTTGAACGGCACGGGTTTTGCACCACCAAATACGGGCGCGCCAATGACGGCCAGCATGAGCGGTAACACCAAGGTCAAAAACGGATCGATATGCTTGACAGGGTTAAGCGTGAGACGTCCCTCCAGCTTAGCCGTATCATCACCCAAAAAATATGCCATGAAGCCGTGCATTGCCTCGTGCAAAGTCATAGAGACTAAAATTACCCCTATAACAACGATGATATACGTAAAATCAACACTCATCTCCCCTAATTATACAGGAGTAGGCAGATATTTGATCGGTCTGAATCAGTACTCTGATTCGTCATAGTAAAATTCGCGCTCAGCAAAGGTCTCCCCCTTGTCGATTAGCTCTAAGAACTCATCGACGCTCTTAAATCTCTTCGGCATGGTCGTGAATTCTTCATGTGTCATCCAGCGGTTTACACCTCCTTCAAAAACTTCCTGAAGCTCGCCGGAATATTTTGTTGCATACACGCAGAGAAATATTTTGTCCTCAAGCAATTTACCGGTCACCCTGTTAAAGTCCCGCTTATGATAGAGTAAACGATACTCGAAGTCCGCTTCAAGACCCGTTTCCTCTTTTAACTCACGATTTGCCGCCTCGATAACTGACTCACCCCAGCGCACTTTGCCGCCGACTCTTCCCCAGAAGTCAAAATACGGATTTTTCTTGCGCTGCTGGAATAGAAATTCGCGCTCACCTTTGTCATTTTTGCGCTCAAGCGTAATTGCGACAGATACTTTTGGCTGCTTTTCAATCTCGTTCTCATCCGTATCCATACGATTGGCGTATTCTTTGCCCTTATGACTCAATTTGTACTGCTTTTCACCCTTCTCAACATAGCCCTCATCGATCAGTTTTTTGACATGAAAGTTAAAATGGTCACTTGAGAGTCCAGTTTCTTTCTGCAATTCGGCAAAAGCAGCGTGCGGCTTAAACAGCAAATGACGTAAGATCGCTACCTGTGCCTCATGCATATTTGGTTCATAACTCATGGTTCCTCCTATTATCCTCTATTTTTCCTCTCACCCCAAGCATAATCAATCAAACAGGCCAAAACTAGTAAAGTTAACTTCACCTTGACGAAAAACCCCAAAAGGGTTACACTAGTACAGATTGTAAAAAATAAGTGGAAGTAATAATTATGGCAGCACGATGTGAACTCACAGGAAAAGGCAAACAGTTTGGCCACAATGTCAGCTTCTCTTTGCGTCGCACCAACCGCGTCTTTAAGCCGAACCTTCAGAAGAAAACCTTCATGGTTGACGGCCAAAAAGTAACGATGACCCTTTCAACCCAGGCAATTCGTACGCTTAAGAAAAAAGGCATTCTCGCTAAATCTGGCAAAAAAGAAGACGTAGCGCTGGCCGCTTAGTCTTATTTTACTCTAAAAATACACCCCTTGATTGAGGTGTATTTTTTATTGCGACGGTACGAAGAATCAGCTTCTCGTCACCTCGATGACTGTCAGTACAAGAGGCAAGGATGCGGCGGCCTTTACTTTATATTTCGAGACCGTCTCTACCGGAGCGCCGAGTTCTTTAATGAACGTTTCGAGTGTATCCTGAGGTACTTCATACTTAAGAGCGTTGTCTCCGTAATGTGTCGGAATAACAACTTTCGGGTCAATCTGGCGCACCAGTGATGCCGCACTGGTCGCGTCCGGCGTTAGCCCACCGCCACCGACAGGCAAAATCAACATATCAACCACGCCGAGCCCCTCAAGTTGAGTCTCGCTAAGTTTTGGTGCAATATTTCCCAAAAGAGCAAGCCGAACATCGCCGACTTCTATACGGTAGATCGTTGCAATTTTCTCATCAGTTTCGGTATCAATATGTCGGGTCGCTGCAATTCCTGTGATTGAGAAATCTCCGACCTCATAATCACCCGGCCCTTCAATAAGCAGTTGCGCATCTGAATTATTAGTTGCTAGCCTCGCCTCAGTGGCAATTTCAACGGCGTCCTTAATCGCAAGATCCTTTAGCCCAACAACAGATAGCTTCGGATCGATGACCGCAGTCGTCTTTTTTGTGGCGATGACAACGCCGTTTCCGCCTTTATATTCAATATCAAACATATTTTCTCCTTCTCTAGCCTTTCAGTACATTATCGGTATCAAGCAGTATGGAATGCTTGCCATGCAGTATCTCTGTAATAAACTTATCACGAACGCTCAACCTGTAATAGAATTCGTCGTAACTAAGTACGCTGTAGTTGAGGTCGCGCCCTTCGCTTTTTTCAATCTGCTTTACAACGTTTTTAAGCTTCACCGACGGCACATCGCCTACTACCAACAAATCAATCGAACTAGCCGACCCCTTAACAAGTACGCCTGCGAGGACACAGATACGAACACCAGGAAGCTCCTTTATCAGGTCATGCCAGGCCGTACCTGCCTTTACTTCACTTCCGGTCGCTTCGACGTGCTCATCTGCAAAAATCGCCCTAAACGGCACGTAATACTCATACCGCTGATTGATCTCGTAATACAGCTTATTATCAGAGCTGTCGCTAGTAATAATGCCTACCGTAAGCATATTCGAGAGTTCCCGACGGACAGAATTGATTTGTTCATCAATGAGCCGGGTGATTTCACGCACATAAAACGCCTTACCTGGATTGTTCAGGAATAAGTGCAGTAGTTTTACCCGAGTTTTTGAACCAAATAGTGCGTCAATCATATCTCTCTACCTAGGATAACTTTCGTGTTCCAATAATACCATGCTTTTCATGTATTGGCGAGTTTCTGAGTAACGTAGTCATATACCTCAGCCGCATCTCCCCAGTGAATGTGCCGATTTCGCTTCAACCAGGTCAATTGGCGCTTTGCCAAGCGCCAATCAAGTGTTGTAAATTTATCTTTTATTTCCTTGAGATCTTTTTCACCCTCGAGATACGAATGAACAAGCGGGTAGATATTTCCGGTCATCGCCTCACTTTCCCACCCATATTTTTTGCCCAATGTAGTTGCTTCCTCAACAACGCCATCGTTAAATATTTGTTCGGCACGCTGTTCGATTCTCTGTCGTAGTACATCTCTCTCTGTGGCTATTCCTACAACGACGGTATTTGAAAGCGGCTCTTCCCGCCTCTTTGTGTTTATGCTTTTTTGTTCAATGGCACGAATTAAATACCGCTTATTATGAAGGTTTTCAGGAAATGGTATGTTGTTTTTAACACAATAATCCTGCAATTGCGAAATTGTCAATTTCTCCAGCTTAGCCCGCTCCTTTTCGTCCGCCGGACCGCCGAATTCGTAGTCAAAAACCACCGCATCAACGTACAGTCCACTGCCTCCAACGATGAAGGGGACGTGTCCACGATTTCTAATTTCTACGATTTTCTTAAGCGCGTAATTTTTAAAATCAGCTACCGTAAAGCGTTCCCCTGGCTCGACTAGATCGAGTCCCCAATGCGGGACGCCAGACTGTTCCCCTATTGTTGGCTTGGCCGTGCCAACGTTCATCCCCTTATAGATCGTCCTTGAATCGGCACAAATAATTTCGCCACCAAAACGCTTGGCCAACTTGATGGCAAGTGCCGTCTTGCCGCTGGCTGTCGGCCCGACAATTACAACAAGCGGAGGTTCTGTTCGAGTGATTCCGGTTGCCATCGAAGCTCCTTAAAGTTATCAACGATAAAATCAGTACAAGTAACCCCCTCGGCTTCAAGTAATTGCTGCTGCACTTCGCGACCACCGGGAAAGCCAGCAGCAAGCCCGCCGAAACGATTCACTAGTCGATGCCACGGCAATTCCGTAGGGCCATAATGCGCGATTCCGCCAACAATACGCGAAGCGTTGGCGTGCCCGGCGAGCCCTGCAATATCACCGTACGTAATAACCCGCCCATACGGCACCTGGGCCATCCACTTATATACTTCTTCGCGAAAACTATTATCGTCTTGCATACTCTTCGACTTCTTTTATGACTGATCCCCAGTCGCTACATCGTACCATACCCTTAGGCAGTGGCTTTCGCTGGTTCCACGGATACTCACCAAACACAATAACCTCACTGACAATGCCTAAGGCGGTCTCGCCGTGCTTTACATGATCATCAATCAGGATATCTGCACCAATCGACCGGCACACTTCGCCTTTTGTGCGCCGCACATCCGCCTTCGTTGAGGGATCCAGATAGCTGGTGTGTTCAAGGGTTTGAAAATAGCCGGGGAAATACATATCAAGCATGCGACGCGTTATGGATTCAAGAGAAGCGGCTCGCCCGGTTACCAGATGCAGTTCATGATCCTGCGCTAGCTGCTTCACAGCATCGATAGCCTCCTGATCCGGCTCAAGAGCCGCATGTTCATCCGTACGTGAAAAATCCTGAATCCGTCGTACCGCCACCTCTTGGCTGTCAGTTCCCCAAGCTGTAAGTTCGGCACCGTTATACATATGACGCAGCTCAAGCGCCGTTCCGTAGGTTTTATTGTAATACTCCACAAGATGAGGTGATGTTGTGATGAGAACATCATCACAATCTATCGCAATCACGAGCTTTTTCACTTTTAGAGACCCTTTATATAGTCGGCCAGGCTATCCAGGGTCACCTTTTCCTCGCCACCTTGCGTGCGGACGCTCACTTCACGAGCTTCCTTGTCTTTTGGTCCGACAATCAGTTGCACAGGAATCTTCCACGCAGTTGCTTCGCGGATTTTTTTACCGAGAGATTCGTTGCGGTCGTCACGGGTAAAGCGAAGCTCGTTATATTTCAATGGAGTCATCAGTACAGTTTCAGAGAGAACTTTCTCTACCTCCTCGGCATAATCCGTCACTGTATCGTTAATAGTAAGAATGCGTATCTGTTCCGGAGCCAACCAGAATGGAAGCCAGCCGGCAGTTTTTTCCAGCAAGAACCCCATAAAACGCTCATACGAACCAAGAATGGCACGGTGAATAATAATAGGCGTCTGCTTGTTGCTGTTTTCATCGGCATAAGTAAGTCCCATTCGCTGCGGAACAAGGATATCAATTTGCGATGTCGCAATCGAATCTTCCTTTCCGAGTACGTTACGGGTTTGCACGTCGATTTTCGGACCGTAAAATGCGGCCTCACCTTCTACTTCCACGAAATCAGCGCCGAATTCGCGCATAGCTTCGCGAATTGCATCGCCGGCCTCTTCCCATACAGCCCTGTCGCCGCCATATTTATCCTTATCGAAGTCAGGCAACGAAAGACGGTACCAGTAATCTTCAATACCCATCGTATCGTATACAGTCTTGAAAAGTTCAAGGACCTTCACGAACTCATCCTTCAGCTGATCGGGCCGAACATAGATGTGGGAATCATTCTGAGTGATGGGCCCGCGCACCCGGATGAGCCCGCTCAAGGTACCCGACAGCTCTTTGCGATAAATCCGCCCGGCTTCAGAGAGACGCAGTGGCAAGTCACGATAGCTGTTAACTATTTTTTCAAAAATCATGTGATGGTGCGGGCAGTTCATCGGCTTCAGATAAAACGTCTGATCCTCGTCGTCTTTTAACTGGTACATGTCGTCACTGTAGTAGTTCGCATGGCCAGAACGTTGATAGAGGCTTTCGTGCGCCAATACTGGCGTCTCTACGTACTGGTATTTGCGCTTTTCCTCTTCTTGGCGCATGTATCGTTCGAGAACTGTTTTAAGGGCCGTACCTCTAGGCATCATAAGTGGGAGACCGGAACCGACGCTTTCCGACATCATATAAATACCTAGCTCTGGTCCAAGTTTGCGGTGGTCGCGCAACTTGGCTTGTTCCAAGCGTTCCAAATATTCATCCAGTTCTTCCTGAGTCGCAAACGCCACGCCGTAGAGCCGCTGCATCTGCGGGTTTTTCTCGTTGCCGCGCCAGTACGCGCCGGCTACACGAAGGAGTTTAAAGGCGCCAACATCTTTGGTATTCGCCACGTGCGGCCCGCGGCAAAGATCAACAAAGTCGCCGTTTTTGTAAAACGACACTTCTTCTACCGCTGCGTCACCTTCAGCAGTCGTACCAAGTTCCTTAACATCGAGATCTTTCGCGACCGTTGTTCCCGAGCGCTTCAGATCATTCAAAAGCTCTTCTTTATATGGCTGATGATTCTCTTTTGCCCACTCAATCGCCTGATCGACCGGCATGGTGAAACGTTCGAAATCCTGCGCTTCTGTAATAATCCGGCGCATCGTTTTCTCGATTTTGGCGAAGTTCGCCTCGGAAATTTTCTGTTCACCAAGGTCGATATCATAATAAAAACCGTTTTCGACCACCGGCCCTACGCCAAATTTTGCCTCTGGCCACAGACGCTTTACGGCAGCGGCGGTAATATGTGCCAAACTATGCCGCATCGCGTGAAGTTGTTCGTCGTTCATATCGCTCTCCTTTTTTAATAATTAAAAAACATGCGAGATTCGGTTTTAATTTATATTAAATCCGTATATCGCATGTCTCGGACCCTTTTCGGGCGGTTCCACCGGACTTCCTGAATATCAGGCGCTCGTAATGCCACGTTAACGTACGCCGCAATGCCCACGGAACTCAGCGGATGGTTAGACCGCGTCGTCGCTCCCCCTTATCATACAAAACCGCCTCCATTATTGCAACGCCCGCCCCTGTCTGATATGATGTGTGGAGCTGAGGGCGATTAGCTCAGCTGGCTAGAGCGCCACATTGACGTTGTGGAGGTCAGAGGTTCGACTCCTCTATCGCCCACCAAGTTGCAAATTGACTTAGTGCCTATTTTATGGTACTATTTTTTTATGTCGGACCCCGAAAAACAAACACCGCAACTGCCGAAAATCGACTTCAATGAACCTGGCCTTCTTGAAGAATCGGTGATGCCTTACGACAAGCAGCGTCAAGTGATAGAAGCTGCCATAGGCGACGCGCTCACAAATACATTTGAAAAGAACGGTGAATTTGCTACTACAAATGACAAGGGACAGGACGAACTCCACCTGCGCGTTCCTTTCCGAGGCGGCGACGCACCTGTAACTGTCACACGCGAATTGGATAAAGAAGGAAAACGTACAGCCTACCTTGAATTTGGAGATGGCTGGAAGAATTACTGGAAATACGAAGATGGCCCCGACCAAGCCGGACAGCTCACTCCCTGCACAAAGGATCCTGAGACGGGCGAATTCGTACCCCGACAGAAAAAGCGGGATAGCACCTACGACCCTACTAGTGATTATGAGGTGGCATTTTGGGGCAAGCCCTGGGTAAACAACCTAAATAACGGCCGGCCGGAACTTCCTAAAAGCCCCTCTCGCATTAAAAAGCTCGGCAAGTCGGTTTTGGGTCGCCTCGGGCGAGCTCCTAGATCAAAGGCCGGGACCGTCAGACCGGCCGAGACAGAACTCCAACTACAACCGGCAGCTGCTGATTCTACAGAGCAACCAACCCCCCATTCCCCCGAGTGGGCAAAAGACGGTAAGTTGCAGCATGAACGTCGCACGAAACTAGAGAACGGCCTGGGTGAAGTTTTAACCCTTGCGTTCGACGGATACGAGAAATACGTAAGTGAACCGAATAGCGAAGGGATAGACCAGCTGACTCTTCGCGTATCCTACCGCGGAAGAAGCGAGGCATTGTTTAGCTGCGCACGTAAAACTCATCCAGACGAAGCAGATAAAAAGAACCATCGAACCGTGCTGATGGCACTACGGCACAAACAAGACGGTGAGAAGTATTGGCGATTTGACGACTGGGAAGATGGGGACGGTAAGCGAATCAGTCATCTCATACCAATGCAGCCTTCCCCAGAGCATGGTAGGGGCGCTCTTGTTCCTAAGCGCTCGCCTGAGCCGGGGCCTGGAAATCCATACGATCCAAATAGTGATTACGAAGTAGCAAACGATATAGAGCACTACCTTCTTAATAACTTCAAGGGTGAGCCTGTTAAGCCAAATAAGGCCGACAGAAAGAAAAGATAAAGGCCCTAAGACTTTTTGGAGCCGCTTTTATCCCCATAAATAAAAGCTTTTCCACGTGGTATTTCATCTTATTTTCTCTTATTTTACGTCATGAATGATATATTCCACTCTTGGCCTACGATTGACTTTTTATAGCACTTATGCTAATATAAATCCATGGGTAAAAACCAGAATATATCACCGTCAGCACTCGAAAAAGTATCACTGTCATTTGAATATGATGTTTCATGGCGGGACGCTAAAAAAGCAGTCCGCATTCGCACGCATAAAGAATAGCTGCCTCGTAATGCAGCGGCTCAATTCACCTCTTAGGATAAGAGGTGAATTTTTATTCCCCACTTTTTACCAGGTTTTCCACTAGCATTTTAAATAGCGTTATGACAATATATAGATATGTTTTGCATAAACTGTTTTCACAAGAACACGAACGTTGCCAATTCCCGCCCTCATAAAAAACAAGCCGCCATCTGGCGGCGACGGACCTGCAGAAACTGCGGGGTGACTTTTACTACATATGAACGCCCGTCTCTTGCCGACAACAAGCCCGTCATGCTCCCCGGCGGCAAAACCGGCACATTCAACCTGGGCAAGCTTATTATCAGCATCTCAAAGGCCTTCACGCACGACCCAAGGGAAGCCGAATATAACGCATTGTGGCTTGCTCAAACTGTTGAAGATACCCTTTCAACACAGAGGAGAACGGTAACGCCGGAAGACATCGCAGCAACCGCCCATGCCGTACTAAAACGTTTCGATGAAATATCAGCAGTCCAGTATGCCGCCCGACATCAACTTATTACTTCAACTCGGAAGCGCGGACGTCCTTCTTGGCGCGAGCACGAGCCACCGAAGCAACAGTAGCCTTCTCTGTCACGTCAAACTTATCGAGGTATTTTCCAAGAAGAAGATGTGTTTGTGCATTAAAGGCCGACGCGGCACTATAGACAATCGCGGTAACTGGCATGAGCCCCCACTGCAACAGCATCCAAAGCGTTCGGCGGCGCTTGTAACGCGCTGGACGAGGCGGCAGCATCTTAAAGCCCATAAACACCGTTATCAGGAGGCCGATCATTGCAACTTGCTGAACGCGACTGATTACTTCCGGTAATTGGTGTGCTGAGATGTCACGCGCCGCCTGGCTGTTAATAAGCAGAGGTACCCAGCCTCCTACAGCAACAAGCACGGAGATACTCGCAAGCGTAACATGACCGTCCAAAAGACGTAGGAATCGCGCCAAGCCCCCACCAAGCGGCACATTACGGTGACGCGAAAAAATACGCACTGCAGCATACGGGATATCGGAGGCGCCATATGCCCAGCGCCGCAGCTGGATGAACTGCGCCTTAAGCGTACGGCGGTATGTATCGGCAAGCACAGCATCCTGATAAATTGGTACGTAAATCGGCGTTACCGAGTAATTACCACCAAAGTAGAAATAGCTTCTCCAGTATTGGTGTCCATCTTCAACAATCGAGCGGGTGCTCCAGAAATCCATTCCTACAAGCGCCTGCATGGGCTGTGAGTGCGAAGCAAAATTACGAAGTGTATGCGGCCGCATTGAACTGATGATATTCCAAAATGAGTTACCTGTAGCTAAAACACGCATCGGCGCCGGCACGTCCCAAATGTTGTTCAAGAACAATGAAACGGGCTGGTACGACAAGTGCTGCCGGTCTTCGTGGACGATGTACTCATATGCTACATAATCAAAATACGAAGCATGCGGGCGATTGTCGCAGTCAAGCGTCGTGACTATCACATTGCTAAAGTCAATGCGCTGATCGCTCAGCCAATCTTTCAGGAAACGTCCCGCATACGTGATGTTTCCACCCTTGCCCGCCACTTCGTTCGGCATGTCTTTCGGATGCTCAACAACGTGAAACGCCTTGAGTTTATCACCGAATTTTTTTTGCAGCGCCAGGGCGGTCTTTTTTATCCCCGAGCCACCCCTTTCTTCATAGGTTAGTACCAGTACGAGCTTGCCGTTATCGTACGTTGAATCAACCACCGACTGAATCGTCGGCTCAATAACTTCATATGCTTCATTGTAAGCCGCGATGATCACGGCGTTGTACAGTTTTGACGGCTTTGGAAATGCCGCCGGATTGGCAGCGGCCAGGCGAAGATTTTCTTTGTGCGCCTCAAACCCGAATCCAGTTGATCGAGCATGCTCCTCTTTTTTATAGCTTGCCACCGGGTCCTCCAGCTGCTGCAAGCGAGCGTGCCAGTCTACTCGTTGAGCCTTGTTAAGTCGAGCACGGCCCGTAATGGTGTGCCGGGCAATACCGACAGCCTTCACTAGCACCGTGATAATAAGTAGTAGCAGATATATCGCCGCGGCAAGCGGACTGAAGAACGACAGCACCACGAGAAGAATCAACATGCCGTAACTCAAAAGAGCCGGAAGCATCTCAAAAAAACGATAGGTCCTCGTCCGCTTTCCCAGAGGCAATTCAAGATCTATCATAAGGTTATAAGAAAGCTACCTTAAGAACTGCGTGAGCAATAAAGAAAGCAACAACGATCAGAAGCACGCTGAGCCATGCAAAACCCAAAGCAATTTCACGACGCCCTTGAACGTACAGCTTCACGATAAGCGCAGTATGCACCACGCCCACCAATACACCGAACATGGCAAACGTGATCAAATAATACCATTTATCCCTATAAAAACTCGTATCGCCATACGCCGTATAGTGAACCGCAACCTGTAGGTCGCTTGGCCGCAACGACAGCCCGACGTACCCGCAATATACTACGCACAGCACAATAAGCAGCACAATAAGCGCTGTTGCAACCCGATCGCTCAGTACGGCTTTTATAGATGTCGTGAGATTCGTCGTCATAATTTATAGCTCCTGGTGCGGGTACAGAGAATCGAACTCTGCGCTCAACCTTGGGAAGGTTGCATATTAGCCACTATACGATACCCGCGCATCGCAATATGGAGCCGCTGACCGGATTTGAACCGGTGACCTACGCTTTACGAAAGCGCCGCTCTACCAGCTGAGCTACAGCGGCATATCCCTTGTGGATCCTAGCTATTATAGCACCCGCCGAGGCGAAAATAAAACTGTTGCCACTGGGGTGGAAAACTGGTATTATGTTGGGAGCTGAAACGCCCGCATGCGCTCGTAGTGAAGGGGTTATCACGCCTCCCTGTCACGGAGGAGATCGCCGGTTCAAATCCGGTCGAGCGCGCCATAGAAATCATCCAAAAGAAGTCGAGTGGGCTTCTTTTTGTTTTATGTTACTATCTAGTACATGGAACTTCCAAAAGCTTTTATCTCTGACGCCGACGGAACTTTGGTTAACACCCTTCACCTCATCCGCCACGGCCAATACGAAACGACGAAAAAATTCCTGGAGTCGCATAAGATCCCTCCCCAGAATATTCCTGACTTTGATACATTTCAGACAATCCAGGCGCAGACCGTCGGCGGCAGTGCCCACCACACTCTCGAGAATACAGTGCGAAAAATTTACGAGACTTCTCCTCACCACATCGACGGAATGGATTTCGACGCGCTACACGACCTCCTCAACCCCGTCCAGGACAGAATCGCGCCAGAATTCGTGAAACCCTACCACGGACTCTCTCGGCTTCTTTATTATCTTGGCGAAAAGGGCGTAAAATTCGGTATTTTCACCAGCGGAACACCACATCACGTGGTGCGAAACTTTGGAGTCGCCCTGCCGGAATTGAGTATGACGGAACTGTTCAAGGACACCTCTCAGTCCGATGGCGCAAAGCTAGAAAAGTTTATAGCCGCCGTACTGGAGTTCTACCAATTACCAGACTTCACGGTCGTGACTTGCGATGACATTACAACTCACAAACCCAATCCTGAAAGCCTAAACCTTGCCATGTCACGCCTTGACGCTTCGCCAAGCAAGTCGCTCGTTTTCGGTGATCATACCGTGGATATGCAGGCAGGGATAAACGCCGGCGTTGCTCAGCGTATTGGTATCACCCACGGCTTTAGCACAAAGCAAGAACTGGTGACAGCAGGCGCAACGGATACGGTCGATTCACTTGATGAACTCGTTGCCAAGCTGCAATAACTACCCTCTTGCAAAAACCGCGCAAATGCCCGATGCTAGAAGAAATAAGAGGAGGGGCACATGCAACACATTCTTACCGCCGAGCAGTTCACCAACGAACAATTGCTACGGCTTTTTGCCCGTGCGAACTATTTTCGCGAGAACGACAAGACGATTGCCGGCCGCCGAAAAGCTGCCAAGCTGCACACCGGCCGGATTATGCTTTCAATGTTTTACGAGCCCTCAACGAGGACTCGTTTTAGTTTTGAGATCGCGGCTGCAAAATTAGGAATCGCCGTCATTGGCACGGAAAACGCCGCAGAGTTTTCTTCCGCGGCCAAGGGAGAAACGATCGAGGATACGGTGCGTGTTTTCAACGAATACGGCGTTGACGCTATCGTGACCCGCACCAAAGAGGAAGGTCACGCGGCACGCGCTGCTACTGTGAGTAACGCTGCAATTTTAAACGGTGGTGACGGTAAGGGCGAACACCCTACCCAAGCCGTGCTTGATGCATACACGATTTATGAGAAGTTCGGTCGGCTCGATAACCTCAACGTGGTGTTTGGCGGCGACCTCGCCCACGGCCGCACGGCACGTTCTCTCGCCTTATTGCTTTCAAAATATTCGAACAATACATTTACGTTCATCTCAGCACCAGAGCTGAGCATGGGAGATGATATTACGGCACGGCTCATCAAGTCAAAAACCGCGTGGAGCAAAACAACCACACTGGAAAGTTCGCTGAAGCGGGCCGACGTCGTTTACTGGACGCGCATGCAGCTGGAGCGGCACGACACTACAAAACTAAAAGTAAACGAAGACCAGTTTATCCTGAATAGAAAAACGGTTAAAAATCTGCCACAGGAAGCCATCATTCTTCACCCGCTCCCTCGCAACCATGAAATAGCGACCGAGTTAGATACGGACCCGCGCGCGCAGTACTTTCACCAAGCAGGCGGCGGACTGTATATCCGGATGGCGATGCTTGATGAAATCATGAAGAACCTGCCCTAGCTAGGCTTGTGTTGTTGTCTACTTACTGCCGTCGTAGCGCCGCTGAACAAACTCCCAGTTCACTACGTTCCACCAGGCCTGGACATAATCGTCGCGCTTGTTTTTGTAATCGAGGTAATAAGCGTGTTCCCACACGTCAAGCCCGAGCAGCGGCTCGTCCAAACCTTGCATTAATGGCGTGTCTTGGTTTGGTGTTGTAATAATGTCCAAGTTTGGCTGCAGCCAGGCCCAGCCACTTCCAAATACTCCGAGCGATTTCGTAGTAAATTCATCTACAAACGCCTGAAAACTGCCATACTTCTCTGTTAATTTGGCCGCCAGCTCTCCGCTTGGTTCACCGCCGCCATTTGGCGACATCCACTGCCAGAAGAGCGAGTGGTTATAGTGCCCGCCACCTTGGTTGCGAACTGCCGTGCGTACGGCCTCCGGCAACCCTTCCAGATCCGTCAGCAGGCTTTCGAGTGGGCGTTCGCGAAGTGCGGGCGCCGAATCGAGCGCAGCGTTCAGCTTGTCGACGTACGTCTGATGATGTTTATCATGGTGAAGCTTCATTATGTCGCCACTGATGTATTTGCCTAACTGATCGTATCCGTAAGGCAATTCTGGTAATGTATACATGAATTTACTCCTTTATTCTGTTGACTTGTTATCTACGGCCGGAATTGAGATATATTCCTTAATTTTGCCATCCTTCTTCAAAGCTGCAAACTTCTCATTAAACGCAGTTAACGGTATACGGATGTATTCGTAACTCACCTGCGTGTCGGTTTTCTCGAGCAATCTCACAAAATAGTAACCGTCGCCTGTTGTTGTTTTTATCACAGATGAAATTTGTCCCTTTTCAAGGTTTGCCGCAGCAGCACTGAGCCCTCCGTCACTGTTGGTGCGAGGCACCATACCTGACGTGCCAGTACTCACTGTTGCATCGCCCGTGCCGCCTAATGCCTGCGCTACTTTCGAAAAGTCCACCTTTTTTGCTGCAAGAAGTTCTGCCGCCTTCTCCTGCTTTTCCTTTGCCGCGGTGTCAACGGCGTACGAAACCGCCTGGCGAATTAGCTTGCTCTTAGTTGCCTGGCGATACTCGGATGGCGTCCAGCCAAGTATGTTCAGCGCCGAGGCATCGTAGGTTTCCTGCGAGATGCGGCCATTCGCCGTATTACGGGCATCGCTTACCACTTTGTCAACTTGCGCATCATCCACGGTTATACCGAGAGATCGTGAAAGCTTTTTAGCGTATGCGTCCGCCTCGGCATTATCTATAGATTTGCGCTTCATGTAGTTTAATTGGCGCTTTCCATCCTCAGTCTTAGGATTTACCTGTTCGCTCTGTTGTAGATAATGCGACGAACTGTTGTAGTACATCAAATAATCGCTATACGCAACAGGCTCACCATCCACCGTTGCTACCGGCAATGGAATTACTCGGGTTACCCGATAGAAGAACGAGCCGGTATTTTGCGCCGGGTACAGTTGCCACCAGCCGACGACGATAATCATGATAAGCGCGGCAATCGTAACGAGAACCGTATTGAATACAAGTCGATGTCGGGCATATTGCATAGGATATTTAAACCGTCGGCCACCTGCAAGAATCCGTTCGCGGTGTTCGGCAACAGTTTCGTTGGTTATACGCGTGGGGATAACCTTCTTGTCTTTCCCTAGCCTTCTAAGCGGTAGTTTCTTCATACTCTCCTTGGTTCTGATCAGCTATCGCGGCGGACACCGCGTCTTGCAGCTTATTATAAATACGATCAGGATGCTCGACTTTATTGATAATAAGGTCGCCGACAAATGTCTGAATGACAACAGTGCCAAATCCAAAAATTTCGCCGCTGAACCCAGGTACATTATAGCTTATGTTTTGAATCTTTGATAGGCGCAGTTCAATGACATCCTTGCCAAAAAAACCCTTCTGCGTGATCTGTCGGATGCGCTGATCGGTAACGATGTACACGGTAAAATACCACATAATAAAGTGATACGAGAACAAGATTAAACCAATCACCAGACCAACAAGCGGCAGCAAAAACAGCTCGATTTTCGTCTGCCAAATAAGCGGCGGAATCGCGGAAATTGCAAACGGAATCAACAACATGTAAAATCCTTTGCGCATCGCAATTATATGCCGCCTGAACACAAATAATAATTCTTCGCCGTCACGCTGGCCGTCGAAATCTGTTTGGGGAGATGCTTCTTTTTGCTTGCTCATACGCTAGAGTTCTTATCTTCCCTAAGTGTAGCACACTCCCCCTGCTATTTATTCTTAAAAATGCTTGTGGTAAGCTGGAAATATGGACACCACAAACACAAACATACAGCACGATACAACTCCGTCTATGCGCGTACTCATCGTTGGCGCGGGTATCGCCGGGCTCACTCTGGCCGGGCTTTTAGAAAAGCGCGGCCTACAGCCAGTCGTCGTGGAGAAACAAACCGAGGAAAACTTCAACAAAAGCGGCTATATGATAGGTCTCATGCCTCTGGGTGGACGAGTTTTCAATGCGCTCGGCCTGCGCGAAGCGTACCTTAAAAACAGCATCGCCGTCGACACGTACAGTATGCACGACGGCAAAGGTCGTCAGCTTAATCATTTCGACATGAAGGCAATTTCCGACTACGGCCAGTATCAGGGCATTAGCCGGCCCCGTCTCATCGAACTGCTCCTTGCGGCCTACACTCAAAAAATCCGCTACGGTACGACGGTCACGGCCATAAAAGAAAATGAAATTAGCGCAGAAGTTACGTTCAGTACCGGCGAAACTGAGCAATTCGACCTCGTCGTGATTGCCGACGGCATCCACTCAGCTACGAGAGAGCTAGCATTCGGCCCGAAAAATCACAAATACCGCCAAACAGGCTGGGGCGGCTGGGCATGGTTTGCCGATATGCCGCCACAGCTCGCAAATGCCTACCGTGAGTACTGGGCCGGCCGCGGGTTCATGGGTCTTTACACAGTCGAAGACAACAAGGTCGGCGTCTTTTTGGGCGGGCCGATGAAAGACATCAAGAAAGCCGGCCACGAACTGGTCGCTAAAAACACCATCAAGCATATTAAAAACTCCGACATTGATATTGCCGCGCTGCTAGAACCGCTTGTTAAAAGCCCTGACCTTTTCTTTTGGGACTTTCACGACGTACGTTCGGAAAACTGGCGAACGAAGCACACGGTGCTGCTCGGCGACGCGGCCAATGGATTTTTGCCAACCGCAGGCATTGGCGCTTCGATGGCGATGGACTCGGCAGCCGCGCTCGACGACGAACTCTCGCGCACCGATCTTGAGCACCTCAGCTTTGCGCTGCGGCTTTACGAAAACCGCCAGAAAAAGCGAGTCATCATGGCGCAGGATAACTCGCGCACACTCGGCAGCCTGATGTTCTTAAAGAACAGGATGTTGTCGTGGATTCGCAACCAGGTTCTCAGATTCTACACCATCGACATGTTCCTTAAAGACATCAAAAAAGTGATGGAAGGAAAATAACAAATCGGCTCCGCGATGGAGTCGATTTTATAATTTCATGGTACCCCGGGCAGGAGTCGAACCTGCAACCTTATCCTTAGGACGGATCTGCTCTATCCAGTTGAGCTACCGAGGCGTGGATTTATTGTAACACGAAAACGGCAGCGAAATCCCGCTGCTGTTTTCGTTTTGCTCGCATATATTAGCGTGTGAACTTTTCATGCAGTACGTCGTATGCGTACAGCTCGTCTTCCTTGAACCAGTGTGCGATTTCTTTTTCAGCTTCCTCTTCGTCGCCGCTGGCGTGGATCAGGTTTGGAATCCCCTTCTCTGCCGTGTCGGCATAGCCGAAGCTCATGTGCGAGTAGTCGCCGCGGATCGTGCCAGGCGCCGCCGACTTTGGCTCGGTCGTTCCGACCAGCTTTCGTACCAACGCAACCGCTTCCACACCCTCAAACACCATGGCGATAACCGGTCCTTCGATCATCATGTTCAGCGTAACGTTAAATGCCTGCTCGCCGCGACGGGTCACCATTTGGCCAATGCCTTCGTAATGCTGGTAGTAGTGATCTTTGTCCGGCGCGATCATCTTCGTCGCAACGATCTTCAGACCAACGCGCTCAAATCGACTCAGAATCTCACCGACAAGACCGCGCTGAACGGTATCAGGCTTAAACAGAACTAACGTTTTTTGGACACTGTTTGAACTCATATTTCTCCTTTGGTTTACAGCTTTACGCTATATTATACACCAGAGACGATCTGCGCTATGCTATTACTATGTATATGTCGGAACTCCTGCTGGATTTCATCGAGCACCTTGAGGTAGAAGGTGGCCGGTCTGCTAAGACGGCTGAAAATTACACGTTATATCTTAACCGACTAGTGGAGTTTGCGGGCGATATTACCGTTGATAAGATCACACCGGAGATGGTGCGTAAATACCGGCTGTGGCTGAATCGTTATAAAAACGACCACGAGGAGGAATTGGCAACGATTACGCAGGGTTACCATCTGATTGCACTGCGAGGTTTTTTAACGTACCTATCCAAACGGGACATTCCGAGTCTCAGCCCGGAAAAGATCGAACTGCCGAAAGTTTCACGCAAGCAAGTGACATTTCTACATTACGACGAGATAGCACGCATGCTCGACGGTATTCCGCTCGACAGCGAAAAAGGTCTGCGCGACCGGGCGATCATTGAACTACTTTTTTCCAGCGGCCTGCGCGTAAGCGAACTAGCAAATCTCAATCGCGACCATGTAAATACCCGGCGCCGCGAGTTTATGGTGCGCGGAAAAGGCCAAAAAGACCGGCCGGTATTTATTGGCGAAGCGGCGGCGGCCCGCGTGGAGGATTATCTCAGCGCCCGTATGGACAATCTTCCTCCGCTCTTCCTTAGTTATAGCCGTAACAACACAGCGCAAACCACCGGCGACTATCGCCGCCTCACGACGCGCAGCATCCAGCGGATTATCAACAAATATGCGCGCCTTGCAGGCATTACCAAGCACGTAAGCCCACACACTATGCGCCACAGCTTTGCGACCGACCTTCTGATGAATGGCGCCGACATCCGCAGCGTCCAGTCAATGCTCGGCCACAGTAGTATCGCCACGACCCAGGTGTACACCCATGTGACCGACTCCCATCTGCGTGAAGTTTACGAAAAATTCCATAGCGACACCGAGTAGTTTACGGCGTACAGGTTGTCGTGCCACTGAAGTCGGACTCAGAATCGGACACCGTGAAATTCTTGCAAAGATCGCCGACCATATCGATAG
Organism: uncultured Candidatus Saccharibacteria bacterium; assembly: GCA_946479025.1. Next base: position 19,542 of record CAMLDM010000007.1, read on the forward strand.
CCGCTTCAGGATAGGTGAAGCTGCCGTTTAATTCCACGCGCGCCTGCACACGGCGGAACATATCGTTAGCGCGGCCAGTCGAATCCACCTGCGGCTGAACGCCGTTGAACTTTACGTCGCTGCCGGACTTTTTAAGCTTGATGCGGTAGTGAGCACCGTTATAAAGTGCGCTGAGCCGCAGATATGCGTGGCGTTGAGCAGCACTTCCGCTTATTGGATTCGGCAAAGAAATTGTCACCGTACAGGCGTACTCACCTTCCGTGAAGCTCTCGTTGCATTTCGCCTGCTGCGGCGCGTTGGATGAACTGCGCCGGGCATCGAGTGCGAAATCTTTATCCGTAAGTCCGGTTGCCGATGGGTATAGGAACAGCGTGTTCGCATCACTTCTGTTACCTGATTTACTATCATCAAAATCACTCAATTTGAAGCCGCTTCCGGTTTGCATGAGCTGTGTTCGCAGAAGTGCCGGATAATTCGCCTGCCATTTGTCGCCGACAGGCGGCAGGCTGACGTCCGGACCGGCGGACGGAAATCCGATCGTCTGATCGGTAGAGGCAGATGAGACGTCGTCCTTAGTGAACCAGCTCAGTTCAATACTGTCGAAGTCACTCACGCCAGCAAGCGACACGACATCGGAGGAGTTAACGTCGAGCACTCCTTTGTAATCGTCCGTGTTCATACTAATTTTCACGCAGGTATACGCCTGATCAAGTTTCGACGCGCCGTCCGACGTGCTCTGCTGAATAATCGTTTCGTCATTCGTTTCACCGACAATCCCTGCTCTCACTAGCGCATCACAGCTAGTAGCCGACCCGCCCGCTTCCGGCGTCAGCGCGCTGGCAATCGCGCTGCAATCCACATTGGAAGGAGCCGTGTTGTTACGGCATGACTGGTCGAGTAGCAGCAATCGTTTCGCGTCCTCAACGCCTGCCTGGGCCGAGTCGTATGCGCTCTGCGAAAGATCATTCGCTGTCGCCTGCTGTTGTTCCTTCAGCATCAGCTGGATAAAGCCGACCGTCACGACCGTCATAAGCAACGCCGAGAATATCACAACGAAGAGCGATACGGCGCCACGTTGTCTATTTTTGTATGCATGCCGTGTCATATTTATTGTCCTCCCGATTTATTGCCAGCGCGGGCTATGATATCAAATTGATTAACTGAACAATAACTTTCGTCACCCACACCCTCGGACGGCGGTTTACACGACGCGTCGTTGGATGTCAGCTGCTCGCGATCGTTGGTGCCGATAGTCATCGAAATCGCGTAAATTGCCTGGTTTGCGTTGGGGTCGTCTGAAGTCTTTACGATACTGAACGCATGGATTACTAAATCGCGATCGCCGCCGGATATCATTTCAGTGGCTTTACTCCGCATTATAGGCAAAGTTGGGTCGGCGCATAGCGCACCGCTCGGATCGGCAACCTTCACAAAGCGAACCGGCGAATGATCGTCGTCGTACACATTAAACACCGAGGGCGCGCCCACACCCCCAGCAATCGCCTTGCCGTAATTCCACGCATACGTGTAGTCTCCGAGACACAACCGGCCGCCACCATCCCGCACAATGTATTTTGACGCGGGCGCGCTCGGCGTCACGTCAAATGCAGTCGACGATGCGATACTCCGTTGTAATTCTTCAGACACGTTCCTACCCGCCTGGTTAACCTCCCGCAGGGTGATGCCTTTGTTGTAAATATTGCTAATCTGTATCGTCGTCACGGCAATCGCCACCAGCAAAATGGCAATAAAGCTCATTGCAAGCATCAGCTCTATCAAGGTGAATCCGGCTTTTTTATCGTGGCTCATATAACCTCACAATCGTTCCCAGCGTTATCGGGACGGAACTTCCCGGACCGTTCCAGCAGGCACGGATATGGAAATCGACGAATCCAGGACCGTTGCCGCCTACCGACGGCACCGCTTCGATCCATATACCATATGCCCGGCTTATGCTTGAATCGTCGTTATAAATAACCTGAGAAAACGGGGGCAAAGACGCATTATCAGGCGCTGACATTGACGGCGACGTGCTCCACACCGTCGCGGTACGGGCATCCAAAATGAATGGCTTCTGTCCCGGAACGGTACTTGGGCATACGACGCCACTTGTCTCACCAAATGCCGATGCTCCGTCGGCACCGAACCCCGTAGCTTTATCCGTCATTTTTTTCCACTGCGCCGCCACGCCCGACACCGGACTACCCGAACCTTGATACGCCGCCACGTAGGCGTGATGAATGTAGCGGATAGCTTCCGCCTGCGCGTCGATCTGCTGGCGCACCAGCGTGATTTCAAGCGAGCGCTGCGCGGCCGCAGTTCCCTGGTTCATAATCGTAAGACTACCCACGGCAACCATGGCAAAAATCGTAATAGCGAAAAGAACTTCGATGAGCGTGTCACCTTTTTGGCGGAAACAGATTAGTCGCATAGTTTACTACTTTCCAGCGGTATTTCGATCGCGCTTTGATTCGTGGCAAATGCGTCAACCTGTACTGCCATCCGGTTTCCTACAAAAGAGCCCGCCTCGGCATCTACACACAAAACTTTCTGCTGCATGTTACCTACCGATAACAAAGATGGCAAGTCGGTCTGCACGCCGTCGGCCGTAAATGTCATGACCGATCCGCTGAGCGGCGAACGGATAATGAGCAGTGTTACCGGCATTGGCGTGGACGTCTTCTGCTTCACGACCCTGGAACCCCAGCTTACATCATTCGTTTCTACATCAAGCGGTGAAACACCGAGCGTGTAATTCGTCTGAAGCTCCTGTATGTCGCTCGGCGCCTCATCCGCTCCTGTTTTTCTAAAGCCAACGACATTGGAAGAAGTCAGTTTCGTGCCCGTGCCATCGAGCGTGACATACCGACCAAGTAAAACGCAGTCGCTCGTCCCGCGAGCTTGGCCGCCGGAAGGGCTTGTCTGCTCAACGCCGCTAAGGCTGTTGCACGACCAGTTTTTATCCCTGTCATTTGTGACGTTCGTCACTTCGCTGTATTGCTGCTGGATATAAGACTTGAGCGAGTTAACGCTGTCACGGTAGCGCTGCTGATTGATCGCGACTCCAGATCCCACTAAAATGGCCGCGGCAAGCACGCCCGTTACGGCTAAAAACAACATCGTTTCTATAACAGTAAAGCCGGTTTGTTTCATGATGCCCATTTGGGCTCATTATAGCATAAGTGGTTTGCAGAAATAAGCCTGGCATGCTCTACAGAAGAACGGAGAAATACCAGTCGATGATCGGCTGTCCGAAGAGCGCCGCAATAGCGAAACCCGCAATAAGCAGCGGGCCGAACGGCACGTGGGATTTTCGTGTCACCTTGCCGGCAGCCATGCCAGGAATCACAATGAGGCAGCCGATGAGATTGGCCGCAAACAATGCAATAAATGCCGTCTGCCAGTCACCGAGTAGCAGCGCAAGTGCCAGGCCGAGCTTCACGTCGCCAAAACCGATCCACTGCCCGCGCGACGCCACCCAGAGCACCAAATACAGACCACTCAGAATCGCAACCGCAGCCAACAGGCTTATGAGCGCCTCACCAACATTAAGCGAGCCAAGCACATGCACAATCGCCGCCACAACACCGAGACTAATCAGCGGAAAAACAATGACGTTCGGCAGCAAAAACCATTTGAGATCGTACGCGAAGAGCATCGCCAGAAGAACACCGGCGACCAACCAGATGAAAAACATCATAATTTGAGGTACGGTTTGTAGCGCCTCGGGCCACAGCAGATATGACCCTACGAAAAAAGCAGCAACGCCAAGCTCCATCAGCGGCTCAAACCAGCCGATTTTCTTGTGACAGTAACGGCATTTGCCCTTTGTGACCGCCCAGCTTACAAGCGGCAGCAAATCATACCACGCCAACGTATGGCCGCAATGCAGACAGCGCGAGCGGTCGGTTGTGGCTGTTGATTTGGTAAGCGGCAGCAGCTGCTTATACTCACTTTCGCTCACCTTTTCACCTGCAGCCTTATCGGACTTTAATTGACGTGCCCGCAGCCGCCACACCTGCGCACCGGCAAAACTTCCCATACATAACCCTAGGATTGTCAGCCCCGCCAAAATAAGTATATATTCCATAAGCACTATCATACCGTAAAAGCTGCTTAAAAGAAAAACCCGACTTGGAAAGTCGGGATTTTCGAGGTGGAATAGCCTGTTAGTTGCTTTCGCAGGCGATACCGCCGCCTTCAAGCTTCATTTGAAGCGCTACTTTGTTTGCGCCTTGGTTGGTCGTTACATTTTCACCGTCACAAATAGCGTGAGTCGTTTCGTAGATAAACGGCTGAGTAGAATCAAACGCTACACCAGTAGCAGCTGGACCAGCCTTAAAGACATACGCCGTGCCAGAAGGATCTTCGAAGGTGTCACCACCAGCCCTTAGGTAGCCATTTGCAAACGCATCCCAATCGGTCGGCAACTTGTTACGGTTGTTCGACTGGTAGTCGGTAATCCGGGTCATTGCCTTGCTGAGGTCTTGTTTGCGCTGCGTGTCACGCTGGGAGCGCTGCAACGCAGGAAGTGCGATAAATACCATCAAGAAAATCAACGCAGCGATGGCAAGCACCAGCACGACCTCGATGATCGTGAAGCCTTTTTCTTTGTTTTTTTGTTGTGCGTTCATAAAATCTATTCCACCTTTCTATGAACAATATTAGTGTGTGCGTAAAACGCTTACGTTAATAGTAACCCACGCCCCATAGATTTGTCTAGACATTGATTGTATTTACCAAACTATAGATCGGAAGCAGAATCGCGCCCACCATACCACCGGCGACCACTGCAAGAATCACCATGAGTACTGGCTCGATAGCGGTTGAGATGGCCTTGATTTCCTCATCGAGCTCGTCTTCGTATACCTGAGCAGCCTTCCCCATCATTTCGTCGATCTTACCGGATTGCTCACCGATTTTAATCATCTGCGGAATAAGCGGAAGAATGTATTCTTCAGGTTGCAGCGCGACGGAAAGCGCCTTACCGCCCTTTACTTTCTCGGCGGCCCGGTCGATACTTTTGGAGACGATCGAGTTGTTGACCGATTCACTGGTAATGCGCAGCATGTCGAGCATCGCAACACCGGTAGAAAGCAGGGTTTGGCCCGTACGCGCCAGGCGCGCCATGTACAGCTTACGGAACATTTTGCCGAAAATCGGCACGTTCAGCTTAAATGTGTCTTTAAACCTGATGCCATTTTCTGTCTTGAGGTACTGCAAGAAGAAATACAGGCCGATCCCGATTAAAATTACCACGAGCCACCAAAATTTGGTAAAAAAGTTCGCCGTCGAAACCATTATTTGCGTCAGGAATGGCAATGATTTCTTGAGGTCGTGATAAAGCTTTTCCACCTGCGGCACGACTGTCACGAGCATGAAGATCATCACGCCAAAAATCACCAGCAGCACAATAATCGGATACGTCAGCGCGCCCTTAATCTTACTTATTGTAGCAGCATCTTTTTCCTGCTGGGTGGCGATGCGGCGCAGCGATTCGTCGAGCGTACCGGAAACCTCACCTGCGGCGATCAGGGCCAGAAATACCTTGTCGAATACATCTGGATGTTTGGAAAACGCATCGGAAAGCGATTTACCGCCCTCAACATCCGCAACGATATCCTCGACCACGCCTTGCAGCCGCTTGTTTTCAGTCTGCTCGAGCACTGTATGAAGGCTCTGCGCAAGCGGCAAGCCAGCGCCAATCAGCGTGGCGAGCTGCCTAGTGAAGACCACTTTGTCCTTGGTGGTAATACGTCCCGTAAGCCGGCCGATCAGGCTGCCGTTTTCGTCAACCTCCTGAATGTCGATCGGAGTAAACCCCTGGGAGATCAGCAGTTTGGCCGCCGAAGTCTCGGAATCCGCCTGAACCGTTGCCTTGACCATTTTGTTGGTCGAGGTGTCTTTGGCTTGATAATTAAATTTCTTCATTCTAGCCTCGTATCAGCCTTTCGAATTCAACAAGGTCAACGGCAAAGTTACGCGCCTCGTCGTAGGTAACCGTACCGCTTTGCACCAGGCTTACCAGCGTGCGGTCCATGGTTTGCATGCCTTGGTCGGCACCGGTCTGAATAACGGCGTCGAGCTGGTGACTCTTACCTTCACGGATAATATTTCGTACTGCTGGATTGGCAACCAGCACCTCGGCCGCGACTACTCGGCCGCCGCCGATTGCCGGCACAAGACGCTGCGAACAAATCGCCATCAGAATGTTTGAAAGCTGCGCGCGGATCTGCGGCTGCTGGTGCGGCGGGAAAACGTCGATCATACGATCAATCGACTGTGCCGCACTGTTGGTGTGGAGCGTTGCAAATACCAGGTGGCCCGTTTCAGCGATCGTAATGGCAGCCGAAATCGTCTCGAGGTCACGCATCTCACCGATAAGCACGACGTCCGGGTCCTGGCGAAGGCTCGAGCGGAGCGCCGCCGAGAAGCTGTAGGTATCGTAGTGAACTTCACGCTGCACGACGACCGACTTTTTCGACTTGTGAGTAAACTCGATCGGATCTTCGATGGTGATAATGTGGTTGGCGCGCTCGCTGTTAATCTTATCCACAAGCGCCGCAAGGGTTGTGGACTTTCCCGAGCCGGTCGGACCGGTAACGAGCACGAGGCCGCGCGGATAATCGGCGAAACTCATCACTACCTGAGGCATGCCCAGCTCGGCGACGGATTTGATTTCATTTGGAATAAGACGAAGTGCCGCCGCCAGATTACCGCGCTCGTGAAAGGCATTTACGCGGAAACGTCCGAGCGTACCGAAGGCGAAACTGAAGTCGAACTCCTTGTCTTTCATCAGGATTTGCTGCTGGTCTTGGTCGAGAATAGCAAAGATAAGCGCCTCAACCGCAGGTTCGTCCAATGCATTATAACCAGGAATCGGCGCCAGGCTGCCGTCAACGCGCAGCATCGGCGGCAAACCAACTTGCAAGTGAAGGTCCGAAGCACGTTTTTTCACGACTTCTTCGAGGAGTACTTCGATTCTTAGTTCTTGGTTGTTCATGTTTCCACCCTTCTTATGCTGTATCTGATGTTACGCGGTTGACTTCTTCAAGTGTCGTGATGCCCTGCAAGGCCTTCAGGTATCCGTCTTGGCGCATTGTCACCATGCCTTGTTCCATCGCCTTTCGCTGGATATCGGCGCTCGTGGCGTGCGCTACGATGAGTTTTTGGATTTCTTCGTTGACATCCATCACTTCGTACAGCCCGGCTCGGCCCGAGTATCCCCTTGGCGTCTGCGCGGTATCCCTACCCTTGACTAAAGTATAAGCGCTTTGGCCTGCCAGGGGCAAGTCTTTATAGCCTAAATCCGCAGAAACACGCGCCACGTCGGCTTTCGTTTTTGGCAGCAGATGACCGACGGTCGCCAGAATATTCTGCGTCTCAATCGGCGTTGACAGATACGCGTCACGCTTTGGCGCCACACGGCGCACCAGACGCTGACCGATAATCGTATTCACGGTGCTGGCAATCAGGAACGGCTCGATATTCATATCAAGAAGGCGCGGCAGCACGCCGGCAGCCGAATTGGTGTGAAGCGTACTGAACACAAGGTGTCCGGTCAGCGCAGCCTGCACCGCCAGATTCGCCGTTTCTGCGTCACGGATCTCACCTACCATGATCACGTTCGGATCCTGGCGAAGAATCGAACGCAGTCCGGTTGCGAAAGTCAGCCCGACATCGGCATTCACCTGGATCTGGTTGACACCGTCCATTTTGTATTCAACCGGATCTTCAAGCGTGACAATATTAATACTGTCGTCTTTGATTTCTTTAATGAGCGCGTAGAGGCTGGTTGATTTACCGGAGCCCGTTGGACCAGAGGTCAAGATCATGCCGTTCGGCTTAAGAATACCCTTACGAATTGCGCGAAGCGCCCGGCCGGCGTAGCCCATCTGCTCAATATCAAAGCTGCTGCCCGATTTATCAAGCAGACGAATGACAACTTGTTCACCCCATACCACCGGACTGATGGCGATACGAAGGTCCACTTCCTTAGCAGCGACCTTTACAGTAAACTGGCCGTCCTGCGGGATACGATGTTCATCGATTTTGAGGTTGGATAAAATTTTTATTCGGCTTACTAGTGCCGGCTCGATCGATTTTGGCAGCTGCATGATTTCACGAAGCACGCCGTCGACACGACAACGGATTTTAAGTGCCTTTTCCAGTGGCTCAATGTGCACGTCGGAGGCGCGGGATTTCACTGCATACTCCAAAATCGTGCTGAGTGCGCGGCTGATCGGCGAATCCTGGACAATCGTTTTAATATCGCCTTCATTCGCCTTCGCCTCTTCCTGGGAAGCGACCGCTGCTACGTCGACACTGGAAAGATCAGTACGATATTGGTCGAGGACGTGACGTACGCCTGATTCGCTTGCCATGAAAACTTTTATCGGCCGCTGAATACGGTTTGCCAAGTAGTCGACCGCTTGCACGTTATTGGCGTCAATCATGGCGACGGCAAGGCGGTTCTGCACTTCGGCCAGCGGCACGGCCATGAACCTCTCGGCGATATCTTCCGGCAGCAGCGCCAGAACGTTTTGGTCAATAATGCTATTGCTCAGGTTGACATATGGCACGCCAGAAACCTGGGCAATCACGTGCGTCAGCAACTCATCGTCAACAATTCCCTGCTCGGTAAGTACTGCAAACAGCGGCTTGTTCATCTTGGCGGCATCGTTTTCCGCCGCTTTTAATACGTCTTCCGAAACAAGCCCTTCTTCGGTAAGAAGCGCGGTCAGTTTTTCTTGGATGTCACTCGTTAGAAGCGCCATAGATTACGCTCCTATTGCGCCGCCTGAGGGTGGTCACCGCCGATAATCACCTCAACCGTCGGGTTAATCGCATCTGAATTAAAGACTGACGGATCCGGTTTTTCCACGTCGGTAGAAATCGGATCGGCCGTCTTTACCGTGACCGATTCGTTCTGGACGTCACCGATAACCGCTTTCGCAACGAAGTACGCAACAAGGATACTGATCGATGCGATAAGGATAATCATTGCTATGTCTGATCGTTTCATGGCTTTACCGCCTTATCTTTTAGTTCGACCGTCTTTGGCGGTTCATAGAACGCGTGGCCATCTACGGTGAGAATGAGCTTAGTTCCCTGAGTTTCAATCGACAGCGCCGTAATGTCTATCGCCCGGATGGAGCGCTCGAGTTTTTTTAGCAGGCTCTTGAGCACGCTTGCGTTCTTTGCGCCCGTACTCACGGCAAAACGGAAGGTAATCTCGTTGCCGCTGCCAGCCTGAGCGTCTGAGGTCGCACTTGTTGAGGCGTCTTGGATATTAGCATCTGTCTGCGACTCAACTCCCGCGACCGGATCCACATTAAGCGACTCGATGGTAAGCGCCGGATCGTTCAGGAATTTTTCCTGCAAAGACGAGCCGAGCGCCGACGAGTTTGCCTCGGCTGGAAGCGCATCAAGCACCACCTGGATTGGCTGGTCTTCACCCGAGGTCATAGAAGATTTCAGCGCCTCGTTTGTGTTAAGAACGCGGATTTCATCCTTCAGATCTCCTGCGACTTTGTTGTTCTGAGTAAGTATCGAAGCCGTCTTGGCTTTTTCGCCAAGCACCTTTTCATTGAACCACGCCTTTTGGAGCAAAAACAACGACACAACGATAGCGATGCCAACAACCGCAGACACTACCGCCACCCAGATAAACATCATGCGGTTGGCGTTGGCGATTTGTTGGCGCTTCCGAAGCGCTACATCTTGTACTGCCATATTAATTCCCCTCCGCATCTGCTGCTTTTTGCGCGAATAAACTCTGTGGCACACCCTGGAATGAGTCGGTCGCATTCGTCCGGTTCGGCGCGACGATCATGGCGTTCTCCGCCGTCCTGGAGAAGAGCTGCTCAGGATACGTAAACGTTAGCGTAAACCGCAACACTTTCGCACCCGCGGCGTTCTCGCCGTAACTTCGGTCGGTGTCGCTCATGTCGCTCGCAAGCGGAACGGATTGCGTTTCACCGTCTTCGGTAAATTTGAGCGTCGTTGCGTTGATCGTCTTTTTGAAAACGTCGAGTGCCGGGTAGCCGTTAACCGCCTGTGCCTCGATCTTTATCGTGGAAGCTTCCGAGTCGAGCGATAGATTGGTAATAGAGATGGCGTTCGGCGCTGGCGGATTGATCGTCGAAAGAATATCGAAAATACGCGAGTCGATATTCTTACCGTTGTGCATATCCGGTAGCTTGGCGAGCTGATTTTGAATCGTCAAAGTATTGGAGATATCTTCTACCTGTGAAAGCTTCTGACTTTCGTTTTTGATCGTATTGTCGCTGAGCACACCGCGAGCCGTCTGTACTACAAACACCCAGAACGCCAAGGCAACTACCACGCCGACGGCGATCATGCCAACGAGAATTGCCAATGAGATAACACCGGCGCGAACGCGCTGTGCGGTCAGCAACTCCTGCTTTACGTCAGGGACGAGGTTGATTTCAATCATCGCTTGTTACTCCTCTCGGCAAGACCAACGGCCGTCGCAAATTCGGTTGCGATTGCCGCCAGTTGCTGCTGATCACCCTGACTAACGCGAACTTTTTGCCAAGGATTTGCCTGGGCTGAGTTAACTCCGGTTTTCGCCGTGACATATTCACCGAATTTCGGAACGACACTCGCATACCCCGAAAGCAAGATGCCGCCGACCGGTGTATTCGGGTAGCGCGTCTGAAAGAACTTGATCGACTTCGTGAGCTCGGCCGCGAACCCTTCAAGTACGTTCTCGACGGCGTGGTAGACCTGCCCCTCGAGACGATCCGGTGCCAGGCCGAACTTCAAAATAAACTGGCGAGCTTGATCTTCTTGGACATTCAGATTTTGCACGGCAGCCTTTACCAGCGAGTACAGACCCGTTGGAATCGTGCGCACCAAACGTGGCGCATCACCATACGTAACGACCAGATTAGTTGAAAGCTCGCCAACGTCGATAATGAGGCGCGCATCCTGAACGCCAGACGGCAACAGTGCGCGAACCATTGCGATCGGGTCAGGCTCGGAGGCGATAACATTCAACCCAAGCCCCTCAATAAACTCAAGACGCTCCTCGGCGTAGCTGTTGGCCGTACTTGCAAGCAACACCTCTTGCTGCTTCGGGTCGTGTGCGGACTGACCAAGCAAAACCCAATCTACCTTAGCTTCGTCAACCGCCATCGGAATGTACTGGTCTATCTGGTACTTAATCGTACTGCGAAGTTCGGCCTCCGGCATGGTCGGGACATCAATAACGGTGGTAAAAGTCTTTTGTGACGGCAACCCGATCACGACGTTTTTCGTTTTGATACCGCTCTGCCCTACGGCGGTCATAATTATCTCGCCAAGGCGATGCTCAGACTCTTTTGAGTTGGCACTCGTCGTCTTTAAGTCGACCGGCGCGTACCCATAGTGAAGAAGCGACCAGCTGTCCGGCCCACTGCTTGATAATTGCACGACGCGTACCGCATTGGTACCGATATCAAGTGCAAAGAAGTCGCCCACGCCTTTTAGTAATGCCATATTGCCTCTCATTATACATAAGCATCATAAGATCTGGCAAGGTCTTTGCGGTAAAAAGTTTATTTAGAAACGAGGCGGCAGTTCGACGGAATACACCGTTTGAGCCTTGTTGTTCCCCGAGGCCTGTAGCTGCGCCCACAAAAATGCGTCCGGGCGAAGATTGAAGCGCTCCGCAGGATCACCACCGTCCGTACCGGCCGTCCTATTAAGAAGCAACCTGTCAGTAACAACCGGCCCATTTACTTCAAGCGCGTCATTGCACTTATTTACTGTCAGATTACCTGTAAAGTTGCTGCAGGTATTAATCGTTCCGTTTGCCACCAGCCAGGAGTCAATGTGAGTCACGTTGTCCTTGATATTGATGTCTTTAGCGATAATCACCACCTGCGGAATATCCCTGAGGTTATTGAACATGGCGGAGCTGTAGTTGATATTGCCAGAAATCGTTACGGTGCCCGAGGCGACGATAACTACCGACTTTCCTTCCGGAATATTTCCCCCGCTAATAGTAAGATTATCCGCCGTGCGTACCTGTATCGGATCGCCCGTATCAAACGTCAGGCTGGCAAGGTTCACGCTGCTGCTGCCCACAGGCTGTTTGTTTTGCAAGGCCTCAAAGTACGGCGCAATTCCCGGCAGCGGCCGGAAATTCGTCGGCGTGGTGTAGTTTCCAAATGCGTCCGCGCCTGTTTCGTCCTTATTGGCGAACGTAAACTTACTCCATGCCGACTGGTTGTCGTTCGTCTGGTCGTTCGTGCCGGCCCCGGAGGCAAATCGTGTGTTCGTGCCCGCCGAGAAGGCACCATATTCCACCCAGCTGCCGAAGGTCTTGTTGGTGCCACTAACATTCTTTATATCCGTACTCGTCTCAATCCTTCCGCGTGTCGCCACGTCGCCGCCCCACACCTGCACTTTCGGCTTCTTGCTCACCGTCATACATACCATGGCACTGTGCCGCCAAACCGGACTTGCGGCCGGCGTCGGCTTACTGACGGAGGCCACGAAACAAACTTTCGTCCCCGCCGGAATATTATTGGGCGCGGTATACGTATACTCCGGATCGAACACGGTTGAGGGCGATTTGAATATGTACTTATCATCCCGCTGCACGGTGTTACATGATATCCGTTGAGTAGACGTGAACGCATCACACGGATCACTGGCACTGTCACGCGCCTGCACCTGAGCGGCGCTGAGCGTCGTATCCGGATCGAAGTGATATTCCGTTAGTCGCCAATCGGTTTCGCTGCTGTTCGGACCTTCATCTGTCTGCTCGACGGTATTTTCGACGGTCGCCTTTCCTCCTGCGGCAATTGAGCTCTGGTTGAGTGTCGCTGTCGGTCTTAGATTGAAGATATTATTGACGTGGATACGCACCGAAAGTGTTACTGAGTTTTGATCACACTTGTTAATATTTAGTTTTTTCGGCGGATACGTATACAGATTGTTCACGTAACACTGGTACGTATTGTAGTAATACGTATTATAGCCGCGCAGTGTGAATTTTATTTTTACTTCAACGTCTTCTGTCAGACCGTTTGGCGAATTCGAAACGAAAGTGAATTTTGTCGGCGGAGCGAACCAGTAGCGGGTGCTCGACTGTCGCGCGGTGCCGATATACGAACCTATGGCTGTTCCGGTAATGTGGCCGTCCCCTTGAACAACCTGAATACCGTCGATCCTAAACCGCGTGTCGGTGAGAGCCGGCCAGTTGGTACCGCCACCCATGGGGTTTGGCTTGCGGTCGTTGGCATTACTAAGACTTTTCACTACGCGCGGATCAGTCAGTTTATAGTCCGCGCCGGCACCGTCGGGAGATACCAGACCGGCACAAAGGAACTTGATCATGTTCAGCTGCAGCGGAACCGTCTTGGTGCCGTAATCAACCACGATCGGCGCTGTCCGGGAGCTATTGTTTACCGTTGCCGTATCAGCGAGCGATAGCCACTGCTTGCCCTTGTATGACGGTGCGCCGTTGATTGACTGCCGTGCACCATGGCCCGCCGCGCGCTCCTCCCTCACACCGGCATAACATTCTTTTTCCCAGTCAATCGCTTGCTGTACGCCACCGTAAAGCTTAGCGTTCAGCTCGGCGGTAGTATACGGAGCAGTTGCCAGCGCTGCGTGCGTATCTTTTGTCATAAAGGCAGCCGCAAAGAAGCTCATTGTCACAAGCGCCAACATAACAAGGCTGGTCGCGCGTATCCTAAGCCGAATTTGCCTTATGATCATTGTTTATGCTCCTGCTGAAATTTATCTGCCGCATCGCTTCCCTCTGAGACACGCTGATCCCCTAGTTTCTCGTTCTCCTGGGCCTGTTTTGCGTTCTCTTCGAGAAATGCCACGTTTTCACGCAGAGCTTTCACCGGTATGAGGCTGACCGTAAACGCGCTGCTGAACCCCACGACAGGGTCGTATACTTGGTCGAGCTTGTTCATCATATCGCGGCTGGCCTTTGCGTCGCCCGTCGCGAGATCGTACTGCAGTACAATATAAAGACAGTTCGGATCGTGATCAAAATCTTTCAGCGCGGTTATGTTATTTACTACCGACGCCAGTGCAACCTGATCGTTTTTGGCAAGCGGCTTGTTTGCCCCACGGATAACCGAAGGCGAGCACACATGAGAAACGACGACTTTTTGCTGAGTCCCATTATTTTTACTATCATCGGCTTTTCGAACCATCCACAAGGAAGCCACGGCCGCAGCAATCAGCAGCGCTGCCACTACGCCAGCAAATATCCATCGTTTTTTGTGCGACATCCCCGCACGTGAACCAGTAGGCTGCTGAGTTGGAGTTTCGTTCAATGCCATGTCTCTTATGCTTATAATTGCTTACCACCATCATACCACGAC
>CAMLDM010000008.1 GCA_946479025.1 uncultured Candidatus Saccharibacteria bacterium
TCGCCCCCTTCCTCTCGATCACACTCAGTATTTATCAAAACAGCCTCCATTTTGGAGGCTGTTTCTTTTAGTGGTGGCTTTTCTTACGGTTCTGGCGCTGCGCTTTTTTCTTCTTGCGAGCGTTGTTTTTTGCTTTGTTTGCTTCGCTCGCCGATTTCGCTTTCTTCGCCTTGAAGTCAGTATCGCGGTTTTGCTCGCCGCCGGTCACTTCGTTAACGCCGCGCTCCACGGCCGATTCCGCCAAACGCGTTAGCTCAGTATCATGCTCTTCTTCGCTCTGCACCACGACGTCATTCGGGCGAACGTGCATGACGGCGCGAAGCACTTCGTCGCGAAGCGTCGCCTGTAGGCTCTCGAACAGTTTTTGCGATTCAGATCGGTACTCTACCAGCGGGTCGCGCTGACCAACGGAGCGCCAGTGAATTCCCTCGCGGAGGTGCTGCATGTTTTCGAGGTGTTGCATCCACAAGGTATCAAGCACCTGCAAGTACACTTCGCGCTCAACCTTGCGCATGATCTCCGGCGTCAGCTCTTTTTCTTTGTCTTTATATAGCTTAGTGACGATCTTTTGAGCCTTTTCCAGCCGCGTCTTGTCTTTTTTCTCGTCGCCAATCTCTTTGATTTTCTTAGCGTCAACCGGGAAGACTTCTTCAAACTGCTCGGCAAATTTCAGGTTGTTTTTTGCCGGCACGTACGTTACCTCAAGCAATTTGTCATCAATCAGGCGCTGGATTTCCGGCTTGATATTGTCGCCCTCAAGAATTTTGCGGCGGATCACATACACGACACGGCGGTGACGGTTGATCACGTTGTCGTACTGCACGACATTTTTGCGGGTATCGAAGTTGTAACCCTCTACGCGCTTTTGCGCGGCTTCAAGCGTTTTTGAAACAGTCTTGTTCTGGATCGGCTGGTCTTCATCGACACCAAGCTTGTCCATCAGGCTCGCGATACGTTCGCCCTGGAAAATACGCATCAGGTCGTCTTCGGTAGAAACGTAAAACTGCGTTTCACCCGGGTCGCCCTGGCGTCCACCACGACCACGAAGCTGGTTGTCGATACGACGTGACTCGTGGCGTTCACTTCCAATGACCACCAGACCACCGAGCTCTTTTACGCCTTCGCCGAGCTTGATGTCGGTACCACGTCCGGCAATGTTGGTAGCAAGCGTAATCGCGCCTTTTTCGCCGGCTTTTTCAATGATGGCCGCCTCACGCTCATTGTTTTTAGCATTCAAAATTTCGTACGGGATGTTCTCTTTGTCGAGCCACTGGGCGATCAGTTCGTTCTTCGAAATCGATGCCGAGCCCACCAGCACCGGACGGCCCGCCTTGTGATATTCCTTGATCGCGGCAGCCACAGCCTTCAGCTTGCCCTTCTCTGTTTTGAAGATCAAGTCCTGTTTGTCATCGCGGATCACCGGCTTGTTCGGCGGAATCTGAACGACATCGAGGCTGTAGATTTGCTGGAACTCTTCAGCTTCGGTAAATGCCGTACCGGTCATGCCGGAAAGCTTTTCATAAAGACGGAAGTAATTCTGGAACGAGATCGTCGCGAGCGTCATGCTTTCCTGCAGTACTGGCACGCCTTCTTTCGCTTCAATCGCCTGGTGAAGTCCTTCGTTATAGCGTCGGCCCTGCATCAAGCGGCCAGTGTGCTCATCCACGATGATTACTTCACCCTCATTTGTAACCACATAATCTTTATCGCGTTTGAACAATGTTTGTGCGCGAAGCGCTTGATCGAGGTGGTAGACAGAACGCACGTATTCCGGCGTGTATAAGTTTTTTACTCCGAGCAATTTCTGCACCTTTTCAACGCCCTCGTCGGTAAGCGCGACGCTGCGGCGCTTCTCATCAAGAGTATAATCTTCTGGCGTCAGCTTTGCCGCGATTTTCGCGAACTGGTAGTAGCTGTCCGGATTTTCGGCGGCTGGCGCGCTGATGATAAGCGGCGTGCGGGCTTCATCGATAAGGATTGAATCCACTTCGTCCACGATGGCGAAGTTCAGCTCACGCTGGCGAAGCAGCTCCACCTCGTTCACCATGTTGTCGCGCAGGTAGTCAAAGCCGAATTCGTTGTTCGTACCATACGTGATGTCGGCTGCGTAGGCTTCTTTGCGGGTCACCGGGCGAAGCTTTCGCATACGCAGATCACTGTGATTCTCGTTGTCGTAGTTTTTGTCGTACACGAACGACGCGTCGTTGATGATCACGCCCGTCGAAAGACCGAGAAAATCATACAGTTCGCCCATCCACCCGGCGTCACGCTGCGCCAGATAATCATTGACCGTCACCACATGCACGCCCTTGCCAGACAGCGCATTCAGATAGGTCGGCAGCGTCGCAACCAGCGTCTTACCTTCACCGGTCTTCATTTCAGCAACGTTGCCGTCGTGAAGCGCCATGCCGCCGATCAGCTGCACGTCGAAATGACGCATCTTGAGTACACGGTCGCTGGCTTCACGAACCAGCGCAAACGCATCCGGCAAAATATCATCGAGCGTAGTCTTTTTATCTTCAAGGCGCTTCTTCAAAGCTTCTGTCTGCTTCGGAAGCTCAGTCTTTTTCATCGCCTTGTATTTTTCTGTAAGCGCGTTGATAGCGCCGACCCGCTTTTCGAGTCCTTTCAAGACCCGCTTTTGCGGATCACCAAACACCTTCGTTAACGCTGATTGTCGGCTGACCATATCATTCCCTCACTTGTCTATCTGAAACTCTGTAAAATACTACCCTGTATTATACGCTGTTTCCCCGCAAGAGACAATGAAACCGTCGGATTGCAAAGACGATTACGCAATTTCAATTTCTTTGCCTTGAAATTCCGACAGCAGAAGCAGCTCAGAAACATTGCTCAAATCTTCGAGGAGCCGACCGATCTCTTTCGCTTCGCCCATCTGCTTCACTTTGTCGAGTGGCAAAAGGTCGATGGTGATTTTCTCTCCCGCATCAACATGTGGCGCAGCGACTTCGGCGACGTCCCAAGCAACAAACAAATGGATAAACCATTCTATTTTAGTTTGCGGCTGCCATACTTCCACGAGACGCCACTGCTTAAAGCTATAGCCGGTCTCTTCGTGCACTTCGCGTTTTGCGGCATGCAAAATTGCCTCGTCTTCATCATCCACGCGGCCGCCGGGAAAACTCTGCCGGACTCCCCGGTGGGGCTGCTCGTCGTTGATCACAAGAATTTTATCATCAACCACGCCAAGAACCACGACCGTATCTGGCCTCCTTAGCATCTCAAACGTCGTTTTTGAACCATCAAAGAGTTCCTGCTGCCACTGGTATACGTCGTAGATTACCCCTTGAAAAACACGTTGGGCCGCATCAGGAATCAGTACGGAGCGATTCGGAACGATCTTCTTCATCCGCTTTATTGGCCTTCTCTCGCGTAGCTGCGCTTAAAACGGCTCAGTACCCCCCGCCTGCCGACATGCGGCATGGTTGTTTGTTTGTACTTTCGGAGTTGCGTCACAATTTTTGCTTCCACAATATCAAGGGCCGCAAGCGCATTCACCGTTGAGTCGCGCGCCGTCAAAACCTTGTCGGGAACCTGCAAAATGACCTCGGCTTCATATTTATTACCATGATCGCGATTAACCTGGCGCAGTTTCACCTCGGCCATCACGCTTTTGCGCGCGTGTTTCGGGAGATAACGATCGAGCCGCCCGATTTTTTTCAGGACGTATTTTCTTGTCGCCGCATCTACATCAAATTTGACGCCGGTAATTTCGATCGATTCAATCATGGAATCCTCCTTTGGCCTTAGCCTTGCAGTATCATTATATCGCTTTACGGGGCGGATACTCAATGACCGGCTAGATCGTTTCCCTGTCGCCCATGTAGCGCCGGAGCACTTCCGGTACGCGCACATTGCCCTCCGCGGTCTGGAAGTTTTCAAGAATCGCGATCAGCGGACGCTCCGAAAATACCGTCGCATCGTTCGTGTGTGCAAGCTCTACGCCGCCATCCGCCCGGCGCACGCGGGTTTTCATGGCACGGGTTTGGAAATCCGTGATGTAATCGGCGGTATGTGTTTCGCGGTAGCTCGCCTGCACCGGCAGCCATGTTTCAATATCGACGCCCTTGGCGTTCGGCCGGCCAATGTCGGCCGTACATTTTTCCAGCACCTGATACGGCAGCCCGAGCTGCTGCATAAGATACTCTTGGATAGCCACCATGAATAAATGCTCATCGAGCGAATTTTCAGCACCGGTAAAGCTCTCCATTTCGAGCTTGTTGAACTGATGCAAACGGAAAATTCCTTCCGCATCCTTGCCATACGTGCCGGCCTCACGGCGAAATGCTGTTGTGTACCCTACGAGCCGGATTGGCAGCTGCGCTTCCGGCAGCGTTTCGTTCATGTACATCGGCGCCATGGTGTGTTCGGCACTGGCGTTCAGCCACAGGTCTTCGTCTTCAAGCTTGTAAGTCTGCTCTTCTTTGTTGAGACGTCCCGTCGCCTGAAAGACCTCCGTGCGCGCCACGGCCGGCGGAATGACCGGCGTAAACGGCTTGGCGCTTACTTTCAAGTTATTTTCGTCGATGATTTTTTGCAGGATTTCTTCACTGCCTAGCACATCCATACCGAACTGCCAAAGGGCCATTTCAAGACGTACCAAATCGCCCTTCAGGTAAGCAAAGCGAGCCCCGGCAATTTTCGCCGCGCGCTCTTTGTCGATCCAATCTTTCGCCTCGGCAAGCTCCCAGCTGCTCTTTGGCGTGAAGTCGAATTCTGGTTTTTCCCCGATAGTGCGGACAACGACATTTTCATCTTCCGTCGCACCGACAGGTACGGTAGGAAGTGCCATGTTCGGCAGTTTTTTCAGCTCTGTCCAAAAAGTCTCTTCGGCATTCTTCAACTCGGCTTCGAGCGTGCCGAGGCGCTCCTTCACTTCTTTTCCTTCAGCGATCAGCCCCTGGTCCGGCCTGCCGCCTTTCATCTGCGCGGCAATGGCGTTCCGTTTCTCACGAAGACTATCCACCTCGCCCTGAAGATCGCGCCGCGAAGAATCAAGCCGCAGGATCTCATCGACGTTGATGTTGGCATAGCCCTTGTTGCGGGCGTTTTCCTGGACTTCTTTCGCGTGTTCGCGGACAAAACGGATATCTAACATGTCGCCATTATACCAAAAACCGCCCCTGTAAGCGAGGCGGTTTTTCGGCTACTCCGTGCGGAGCGCTTCGATCGGATCGAGCTTGGCGGCTTTTCGCGATGGAAAGTATCCGGCCAGCACGGCGATCAGCATGAGGCTGAGAATCAAAATGATACTTGTGATCGGATTGAACTGAAGCAGGTCGGTTCCTTTTTCAAGATCGAGACTTTTTGCGATCCACGGATTAAGCAGGCTCGTGGCAAACGCCAGCAGCGTTCCGATCGCACCACCAAGGAAGCCGACCCACGCCGCTTCGTAGCGGAACAATCGCCCCACGTCTTTTCGCCGCGCGCCAAGCGCCTTCATCAGGCCGATCTGCTGCGTCCGCTCAAGCACGCTGATGTACTGAGTGTTGATAATCCCGAACACGGAGGCTAGAATCGCGAGGAATCCAAACCCGGCAACACCCCACTTCACCACGTTGATAAACTGGAAAAGCGTTTCCTGGATGTCTTTGGCTGACCGTACGATGTAGCCTTTGTCTTTAACCGCCTGTTTGACCGAATCAATCTTTGCGATGTCGGTAACCCGGGCAGTAACTGCCACATATGCGTTTGGCTGGCCCGAGCCCGCCCGCTGGTAATCGTAGATCGCTTTGCCGTCGCTTGTTGAAATGGCCAGGCGCGGCTGATAGTCTAGCGCCAGGCCCGACTTTTCATTGACGGCAGCAATCTTGAAGCTGATATCTTTCCCCGAGCCCATCTGGCCCGGCAGTGCCTTGTCAAAATGAACGATAACCGTTTTGCCGATTGCGCTCTTTGCATCTTTAAAACCAAGCACACCAAGATATTCGTGCGAAATGACTGCACTCCCCACTGGCACTTGGTTGTTCTCAAGCGTTCCGGCTTCAAGTTTCATTGCCATGCGGTCGCTCTTTGGTGAAACGTTCGTCTGGTACTTCTTTGCGCCGGCGCCTCGTGTCATGTAGCTGGCGGAGATGCTATAAATCGGCGTGACGTCCTCAAGACCTGGCGTTTGTTTTACCTTCTCAACATCCGCATCCCCCAGCTGGTCTTTTTGCGAAGGAGCAGCACCTTTCGGGTCATATTCTTTCGGCGTTTGGTCTTGGTCGTCGGATTTAGCCTGAACGTATAGCGTGCTTTCGTCGACGTTGCTTTTAATAAGGTTGTTCGTATAGTCTTGCGTACCCGCCCCAGCAGCCAGCGCCACGGTCACGGTAAATGCGCCGACACTAATCGCAAGGCTGGTAAGCATCGTGCGGGCTTTCGCGTGAGCCAAGCTTCGGCCGGCGCGACGCGCGGTATCTCGGATTCTCATTATTTTGCCCCTTTCTTGGTTTCAATGGTCTGGATTTTTCCGTCTTTAATGTGGATCTGCATATCGCATTTTTTCGCGAGGTCCGGGTCGTGCGTGACAATAATGAGCGTCACGCCGCGCGCTTTATTGTAGGCGAACAGCAGCTTTTCGATCACGGCGCCCGTTGCGCTGTCGAGATTTCCCGTCGGTTCGTCGGCAAACAAAATTTTCGGCTCGTTCACGATCGCGCGGGCAATCGCCAGGCGCTGTTTCTGCCCGCCAGAAAGGTCACGGGCACGGGATTTCTTCTTGTCGTAAAGTTCTACCGCCTGAAGTGCCGCCGCGATTTTTTTGCGGCGTTTGCCTAGGGGTACGTTCGCGATTTCGAGCGGCAAACTTACGTTATCATAACAACTTTCGTTCGCCTGCACGAAAAAGCTTTGGAAAATAAAGCTCATTTGGTGCGCTCGGAATTCGTCGATCGCTTTCGTTTTCAGCTTTAAAATATCTTTGCCATCAATAATAACTTCGCCGGTTTCCGGCCGGTCGAGGCCGCTCATGGCGTGCATAAGCGTCGATTTTCCCGAGCCGGACTTTCCAAGAATTGCCACACTGGCGCCATCCGGAATCGTAAATGTCGCATCATCCAGCGCCGTGAACGCATTATGTTTCTTACCGTACGTTTTGGTAATGTGCTTTACTTCGATCATCAGTTCTCCTCACTTTCTATTGTAAGCGCTACGCATCCCGAATCGTTTGTTTTTGCATCGCGCTTTTTGCCGTTAATCGTCATGCTTCCGCTTGCAACGCGCCACACGCTGATGTATGTCTCCGCGGCGTGCGCCGGACAAGACGATTCCTGATCGTTCAGTGTCAGTGTTTGGACTGTACCAGCATCTACCTGACTGGAAGTCTTAACGGTTGCCATAAGGTGCTGAATGGTTGCGTCTGCCACTGAAACATTCGCGCCGCGCTCAGCAGTAATCGTCACATTTTCCACCCCACCAGAGGTTACGGAAATATCCGCGTTTCCTTGCGCCGTCAGTGTCAGATCATTTTGGTCGGCAGCCTCGTATTTGACCGATGACCCCTCGCCTGCCGTCAGCTGCGAAAGCGCGGGACCATAAACGGTGACTGTCGGCTCGCCGCCACAACCCCACCGCGGCAAACACATATCTTCTACCGTGGCCTGCGCATCGATGCTCAGCATGCCATTCCGCATAGCAAGCGTAATGTCCGGCATTGAGGCGTTGTCTTTCGCAAGCGCGCGCAAAGTTGCCTTCGGCACACTTTTCGACGCGATATATTGTACGTGCACACCCTTAGCACGAACTGAAAGTGCCGTCATTTTACTTACGGCCGCTGGCATTTTCAACGTTACCTCGCGGGTATTCGCTTCAATCGTTCTCGTCAGTTGCGTACCGCCAAGATACGTAAGAATGCCGGCCGAGCCAAACGATGCCAGGCCGAGCGTCACTACAACGCAAATGCTCACGATAACGCGCCGCGTCATCTTCTGTGCGAACGCCGCATATGCACCAAGAATAAACAGCGCCACAAGCAGCAACCCACTCACTATCGCTAAAATATACGCCGGCAGCAAGTACCCAGAATGCATTACCACGTCGGACAAGCGTGCACGGCCGCTAAGTAGCATCGCGAACGCCGCAAAAACCGTGATGCTTGCCGCGATAAAGGCACCGAACACGCAGATAACCCCAGCAAGAACCGTAAGGACGCGCCGGCCGTCTGCGCCGCCGCGCGACGATTTGGTTGCCTCAATTTCATTCTGTTCACGAATCGATTTCACCGTTACTGGACGCCCGGCCATCTGCAACTTATCAGCCGCCGTTTTTGCCTCAGGCACCGCAATCCACAACACGGCATACACTAAAATCATCGTACCGAACGATGCCAGCGCCAGAAGAATAAACACAAGGCGCACCCACAGTGGATTTACCTTGAAAAACGCCGCGATGCCGGCCAGCACGCCGCCGATGACCGCGTTCTCCGTATCACGATAAAGCTTGCGTGGCGTACCGTCACTCGTTTCTGTTTCATCAGGACCGATAGCGATATCACCGTCTGCCATAAAATCTTCCGGCGCGCCCAGCTGCTTTTTCAGCACCTTTACGTCGGCTGCGGAGATGACGCCATCTCTTTTAACGCCGCGCTCCGCCAGAATCTCCGTAATTCGCACCTCGATGTCCTCGATGATTTCCGCGTCGATATTGTATGCTTCGAGCGACGATATATATGCTTCGAGTTCTTTCTTGGCCGCCGTTTCCACTTCGTACGGTGTTTTTGCGATATGAATTCGTGTGATTTCCTTCATATTATTTCCTTTTATAGTTTCTTTAGGGTTGCGTTTAACGTTGCGATCTTTTTTGTCACGTGGCCTAAAACTTCCTCACCAAACTCCGTTACCTCGTAATATTTGCGCGGCGGCCCCTGCTCGGATTCCTGCCACTGATGCCTCAGCAAGCCGTCTTTTTGCAGGCGCGAAAGTAATGGATAAATCGTTCCTTCCACCACCACCAGCTCAGCTTCGCTCAGCCGGCGAATGATATCACTGGTGTACATCGGCGCGCCCGTGCAAACCTTCAGCACGCAGTAGGCCAAAAACCCTTTGCGGAGCTGCGTTGCCAACTGTTCGGCGTAAATTTCACTCGACTCAACTTTATGTACCATAGTTCTATGTTATACAAGGTACTGTAAAAAAGCAAGTATAAAATAAGAGCCCGGAAGGGCTCTTACAATATTTGAATGCTCTTTTATCCGTTAACTGCTGTCGTGCCTATGTTTTGCGCAGTGCGACGGTCATCGTTAAATTTATCAATAGCTCCATGAACTTTACGCATGAATCCAAGAAGATACTCCTCTTTTCCAATCGTTTCCTCGTCTCTTGGCCTTTTTTTATTGACCTCGGGTAGCGGAGAGGAACCATCGGTCGGCACACGGCCACGTGCGTGCCGCGTGATACGTGTACCCTTAGGGAAATCGAGAGTCTCTTCCAACGTCTGCTCGTCTTCTACCACCATCTCCTCACCCTCTTCATGGATCAGGTACTGTCTCACAAGGCCAGTGCCGTCCATCGAAAGAACGAGACCATCGACAAAATCGTCCTCTTCCTCTCTCGGGTACTCAACAAGATATGTTACGGGAATGTCCATATGTGTCCAAGCACCCCTGCCAAACTGATGCTTGGCCCACTCTCTCATCGTATCCATTTCATCTTCGACGATCGATTTCATCGTACGCCGCTCACCACGTTTGCCCGTTATGGTTTCCCCCATTACAAGCTCAACAACATCATGCTGCTCGCCAGATTCTCCCGTTTCCCGGTCAGATACAGCGACACGGCTACGGCGTGCCGGATCCGCTGCTTCTTCGTAGAGATAAGGAATATCCCGCCCATCGGTCGCCAAGACTTGCGATTGCTTACCCTTTTCGTAACCAGGAGTGCTGGCTTCATGTCGTTTTCTAAAACTTAACATACTCATATCATGAGTATACACTATAATGCGTGATTTGTCAAGTAGTTTATGCTTGGCGCTTATTTTTCGGCTTCGATCCAGGCTGAAAATGCTTCGATATACTTCTTCAAATTTTCACGCCAGTGTTCGTCCGTAAGGTTGCCGTCTTCGTCGAAATACGTGTTCGCCGCGGCCATGTAGACTTCGGGCTGTCCCATAATTTTCATCTGCAAAAACGTCATGATGTGCCTTAGATCGGCCTGTGCGATTGCTGTTCCTACAGGAGTTGGCGATGCCCCGACCGTTCCTGCAGGCTTGTCTTTGAACGAGTTCGTTCCCCATGGACGACTTCCCCAATCAATCGCATTTTTCAGAACACCCGAAATGCTACGGTTGTATTCCGGCGTCACAAACAGGACGCCGTCGGCCGCTTCCACGAGGTCTTTCATTTTTTTTGCGCTCGCCGGATAATCTGCCTCCAGGTCCTGGTTGAATAACGGAAGGTTCAGGTCGACATACTGAAATTCTACCCCTTCCGGCGCAAGCTCCTCCAAACTCTTTGCTAAGTTTTTATTGTGCGACTTCTCTTGCAGACTTCCTACAAATACGGCAATTTTTGTCATGTTTCCCCTTTCGTTTACTATACAAAGTATAGCACGGCATCTCTTCTGTGTAAATCAAATTTATTACATAAGCGTATTGCTTTTTTGTATACATTATGCTAATGTTTAATTATGAAAATCACATTCGGCGAAGGCGCACATTTCGAACCAGACGACGGCAAAAACCCGAACGTCACCAGTTCTGTAAGTGGTAAGGCAAGGGTCGGCCATCGCGGCAACGTAACAGGAG
The DNA here is from genome assembly GCA_946479025.1 of uncultured Candidatus Saccharibacteria bacterium. The sequence continues at coordinate 10,744 of CAMLDM010000008.1, forward strand.
AGGTCCACGTTGATATGAGCGGCTTCTTTGATGATGACCCTGAAGTCACCGTTGAGGGCCTAGACGACGATGCCGCCACTGCCGAGGCGCAGACCGAAAGCGACCGATACAACCCAAACAATTACCGCGCTCCGAAGGAAGAACTTACGGACATGGGCGAAGCCGCGGTATCCGCACTAACAACAGAAACATTGCCGGGCGCTTCCCGCGAAGTACGTATGTCGCCTAACGATCAAGAGCACGCGAGAAATCTACGTGCCGTTCTGGCTGCCGTTGAAGCGTATCGGAAGAATGGAGCTCCGGCCGATTCCACTGAAGCCACTGACGACTTTCAAGATGATGGTTTCGATGATTTTGATGACCTTGATCCCGGCTCTTCAGTCACCAATGTCGCCAGCGGCCATGATAACTTCCTCGTTCAAGGCCGGGTTGCAGGAAAAGTGTACGGCTCTGGCGGAGAAGAAATTGATCCGTCCGAATCGCCGTATTTTCAGGTGGGCCCTAACCAAAAAGAGCAAGAGCGCGCCAATAATTTAGATCGCCTACGTGAAGCCCTTCGCAAAATGGAAGAAGAGGGCGACGATTCCCCCGACGTACGCAACTAGAAAAACAAAAAGCTCCCTAATCTCAGGGAGCTTTTTCTATTCAAAAGAAACTTCAGGGTATATTTCGCGGGTCGTGCCGTCGTAATCGGTACGAAGTTGCGGGAACGGGACGCCCTCGCGCGCCGTGACGCCTTCGAAAATCCAGAAGACACGCTCGCTATACCCCCAACCACAAGCCGGCGGCATGCCGTATTCCAGCATTTCCACGTAGTCGATGTCGAGCATCATCGCCTCGGCGTCGCCAGCTTCTCGCATTTTTTGCTGCTCCAGGAAGCGTTCTAGCTGATCGATCGGGTCATTCAGCTCCGAGAAACCGTTGCCGAGCTCGCTTCCGGCAATCACCGGCTGAAAACGCTGCACGACGCGGTCATCTTCAGGGCTGCTTTTGGCAAGTGGGCTGATGAATTTCGGCGTGTTAATCAGCCATACTGGACCAGCTACGTCTTTACGGATATTCTTCCACAACTTATCAATACCACGGGCGCGGTTTTCGGTTTGCTCGACCTCGAGTTTGTTGTCGGTGAGCGCCTTCTTTACGTCCTCAAGCGAACTTTCGTACACGTCGATGCCGTAACGCTCACGAATAACCGTTTCATAGTCCCACACTTCCCACTCATTGCTCATATCAACGTCAAAATTGCCGAGCTTGAACTGAAGTGTTCCAAATGTTTCCTGCAGTACGTATTTGTACATGCCTTCCATGAATTTCATACCATCCTGCCAGTTGGCGTAGGCCCAGTACCATTCCATGGCAACGTGCTCCGGAAGATGCTCATCAGAGTAATTTTCGTTCCTGAAGCGCGGACCGAGATCATAGACCTTCTCGAAACCCGCACCAATAAGTCGTTTGAGCGGCAACTCGTGGCTAATGCGAAGATAGAAATCCTGGTCGAGCGCATCCATATGCGTCACGAAGGGATTAGCATCGGCACCACCGGTGGTATGCTCGAGGACCGGCACATTCACTTCGGTAAACCCGTTTTGGTTGAGGTAATCACGCGTTGCTTGCCAGAATTTGCTACGGCGGATGAAGCGCTCACGAATATCACTATTCACGTTCATGTCGAGATAACGACGACGGAGGCGCTCTTCTTTGTTTGTCAGCTCCGTCGGCATCGGCCGTAGACTTTTTGTAAGAAGGCGCAGCGTCTTGACGCCAACTGAAATTTCGCCGGTCTGCGTTTTGATCACCTCGCCGGTTGCCTCGACGAAATCACCGGTGTCGAGCAGCGGAATCTCCTTCATGCCGAGTATGCCGTTTTTGGCGTCGAGCTCACTCACCTCACCGGTGCGAAGAAACAGCTGGATCTGGCCGGTTTGGTCTTTCACGACAATAAACGCCAGTTTGCCAAACTTACGAAGCCCTGCAATCCGGCCAGCAACCGTGACCGTCCGACCTTCCATTTCGCTGAATTTCGGTGCAATTTCACCGGCACCTATGGTTCGGCTACTGTCGGCCGGGTACGGGTTGACTCCCAAAGCCTTGAGTTCGTTTAATTTTCGCAGCCGCTCACCGCGGTAATCTTGGAGTGTTGCCATATCTGTTACAGTATATCGTATTCTCCCAAAAAAATCTCATCACCATGCAAAAACCGCCCTACCTCGGCGGCTTTTACGAATATAGGAATGAGGAAGATTACTTAATTGAGACGATTTCGTAGACGATTTCGCCTTTTGGCGTACTGATTGTTACGCTGTCACCGACTTTTTTGCCCATAAGTGCAACGCCGATCGGCGACTCGTTGCTGATTTTGCCTTCAAGCGGGTCGGCTTCAACCGGGCCGACAACACTGTACACCACGGTTTTCTTACCTGTTTTCAGCTCGACTTTACTGCCAAGAACGACTTTCGAGCTTTTGCTCGCCTTGATGATTTCCGCATTAAGCAGAATGCCTTCAATCTCGGCAATACGGCTCTCTACGAGCCCCTGCTCTTCACGAGCAGCGTCATACTCGGCATTTTCACTGAGGTCACCGTAGCCGCGCGCATCGGCGATTTTTTCGGCGATCGCACCGCGTCGGCCTTTCAATTCTTCAAGTTCCGATTCAAGCTCTCGTTTACCCTCCTCGGTGATCTGGTATGTTTTTTTCATGATCCTCTTCCTTACTGTTTAATTAGCGTTTTTGTAAGTATGCACACCCCTATATATAGCGTACGCCCCACTCAAAACTTTACAATTCTCTAAGTTTAGCAAGCACCTCATCGTATGTCAATACCTCTGTTAACCCACTCATACGAGGTGTATATTCGTATGTTTTTGTCTCAATCAGCCGGTCGCTTACGGTAATGCGGTGCGGAATACCCAAAAGTTCGCTGTCGGCAAACTTCGTGCCAGGACGCTCGTCACGGTCGTCATAGAGCACTTCGATTCCCTTTGACATAAGATCCTCATACAGTTCATCGGCATACTTAACCGCCACCTCACCGCCGATTCGTACAAGATACACCTTCATCGGCGCAACGTTTTCCGGCCACACTAAGCCCTTTTCATCCGAGAAATGCTCGGCAAGAACGCCCATAAGCCGGCTGATGCCGACGCCGTAGCATCCCATAATGATCTGCTGCTTGTTGCCGTTTTCATCGGTATAGTAGACGTCGAGCGCATCGGTGTATTTGGTTTCAAGCGGGAATATATTTCCCACCTCAATAGCTTTCTTCTCTACCAGCTTCGATTTGTCGAGGCCTAGCTTAGCCAGATTCTCATCGGTGTAAACTTCTTCGTTGACCGCAAAGCGTTTTTCTTCGTCGAGGTAAATCGTATCCTCGCCAATATCGCTGATAGCCTGAAACTCGTCACTGAACCGCTCGGTAAAGATACCCCCGTCCGCCGCCGTGCGGTACGTAATATCGCCGATACCAAGCCGCTCATAAATGCGGTGGTATGCCTCGGCAGCACGCTCGTAAAGCTCGTCGTGCTCCTGCTGCGTGCGTGCGAACGAGTACATATCTTTCATGACGAATTCGCGGCCACGCAGCAGTCCGCTCTTAGCGCGGAGTTCATTTCGGAATTTGTTCTGGATCTGATAGACAAAAATTGGCAGGTCTTTATACGAATTTATGTAGCCGGACAGCGCGTCGACGATCGGCTCCTCGTGCGTCAGGCCGAGGCCGAGCTCGGTGCCGTTCGCCAGTTTCGTCTTGAACCAGTTGTCCACCTTGGCGTCATCCCAGCGGTCGGTCTTTTCGAAAATGTCACGTGGCTGCAGCGCCGTCATCATGACTTCCTGTCCGCCAATCGCGTTCATTTCCTCGCGGACGATTTTTTTGATGTTTTCAAGCACGCGTAACCCAAGTGGCAGATAGGCATATACGCCGGCCATCTCTTTATGAATGAATCCTGCGCGGGTCAAAAGCTGGGCGTTCTTTGCTATCTCGCCTTGCGGGGCTGTCTTGCTTGTTTTAGTAAATTGCTGTGATACTCGCATGGTATTTCCTTGTTAACGTTAGTCGTGTCACGTGTGTAAAATAAAATAATCCTACCGACAAAGCGGCATGCGAGGAGCGAAAGTTGGAACGATTGGTTTCGTCATTACCCTCCTATTGTATGCAAAAGAGCCGGATTAATAAAGAGGATGTAGAAAGCCACGCCGTTTTTTAGAAGATGAAGCAGCATGCCCGCCCATATGTTCCCCGTTATTTCGCGCAGGCTGCAAAGCACCATACTGAGCGCGAATACGTCGATTGCTACGTTCCACTGGCCATGCACCAGGCCAAAAACAATACTCGTGAGTAGCATCGCTACCCAGACAGGCAGTGCTTTACGCAGCTTGCCGTACAAATATCCCCGAAAAATCATCTCCTCGGCCACCGGTGCAAGTATGACCAACACCCCAAACACCAAGAGGTACTGATAGTATAAATGTATGTTCTCAAATCCCGTTTCCTGCGTTTGCGTTAGGTCGATGCTCGGAACTAGCTGTGAAAAAACGTAAACAAGCACCGAGGAAACAAAGAAGTACACGACAAGCCCTACGGGAGCCAACCCGATGTCTGTCCAGCTCATAAGGCGCGTAAGACCCATGTCTTCTCTACTTGTGCGGTATTTTTTTGTCCACCAAGGCACGCCGATAAGTACAAGAAGCGTCAGCCCATACACCAGCAGCGCCGACACTGCCGTAAGAACGGTCCGGTCGGTGTCGGCGAGCGCAACGCCGAACGACTGCAATGCGAATCCCACGCCAACGACAAGCACCTGGGCGATGCCAAAACCGGCCACCGTCCAAAAGAGCACGACGAGCGCAACGCCCCAATGCGCCCGTCCGTTCGCGGCGGACGCGCCATTCTTCTTAAAGGGTAGTCTATTTAAAAAGTTTGCTAACATCTGCGACCGTCACAACTATTACGAGTAACATAAGAACCAAAAAGCCTGTTCCCTGAATCTGCTCTTCACGCTCCTTGGTCAGTGTCTTTTTGCGCAAACGGAAATACACCATAACAAACCAGCGGCCGCCGTCGAGTGCCGGAATTGGCAAAACGTTCATGACCGCGAGCGTCAGCGAGATGATTGCTGTCAGGAAAATAAGCTGGGTAGGGCCGGCCTGCTCGGCTTCCGGGAAAATCGTACCTAAAATGCCCACCGGCCCGGCCACACTGTTACCTGCCGTTGCCAGTTGCTCGTGCGCGTGCTGACGCGTGTCGTTATTGGAGCTGAATTGCAGCACAACGCCCGAAACGAGGTTCGAGACCAGACTCCCCAATCCTTTTAGCGTCTCAAGCGTGTACTGACCTGTCGTTACCACGCCGACCACGGGCGCCGACCAGCTGGCCTGAATTTGCTCGTGCTGACCGGAGCCGACTCCAAGATACCCCTGGTTATTTTCGTCAGCCGTGCGTAATGTTGCCGTCGCACTGTGCTCAACGCCCGACCGAGAGTAAATAATCTCGACGGTCTGGCCTTTTTTCGCCTTCGTCTGCTCAGACAATGCGTTCGCAGTTGGTACCTGTTCACCCGCAAAACGCAAGATCTGGTCGCCAACCTGCAGGCCCGCCTTGCTTGCGGGAGAGTTATCCGCGATGAAGGTTAATTCGACAGGTTTTTTCACGATCGTCGTGTCGCCGGGAATCGAAAACTGATTCGGCAAAATTTTCGGAAGGCCCGTCCATGCCAAAATCGAGAGCAACCCGGCCGCGACCACCCAGTTAATCAGCACGCCTGCCAGCAGGATTTTCGTTTTTGCCCAGAAACTGGCCGCACCATAATCACCTTTTTTATTCGCCGAGTCGTGCTCACCCTGTAGCTTCACAAACCCGCCGAGCGGCAGCCAGTTGATACTGAAATTTACGCCGTTTTTCAGCTTTTTCGCCCAGGCGCGCGGCGGAAATCCAATGCCGAATTCTTCAACCACAACACCGTTGCGCCGCGCAACGATCGCGTGTCCGAGCTCGTGTACGACCACTAAAATGACCAACACTAACAAGCCTAAAATTATCCCAAAAATCAGTTCCATATCCTCCCCTTATCCTCCAATGCGCCTATCGCGGCGTGAATATTCTTCCAGTATAGCGGCCACGTCGTCTTTTGTCATGTCCGGCCAGAGTTTTTCTAGAAATATAAACTCACTGTACGCCGCGCGCCACAGCATGAAGTTACTGAGGCGCTGTTCGCCGCTAGTACGCACGATCAGATCGATCGGCGGGATTTCCGGATAATACAGATTCTGCGAAACCACATCCGGCGTAATATCTTCTGCTGGAATGCCGGACTGAACAATATTTTTAACCGCATCGGCAATCTCGAGCTGGCCGCCATAGTTAAAGCAGATGGCAAGCGTACCGCGTGTATTGTCGGCCGTGCGCGCTTCGGCGTCATTTATAGCTTTTAAAATCTTGTCGCTGACATTTTGTGTGGAACCGAGAATCTTCAGTCGGATGTTTTCTTCTTCAAAAATATGCAGATCACTCGTGAGCAGCTTAAGCACCAACCCCATGAGCTTGCCGACTTCCTGCTCGCTGCGCTTCCAGTTTTCTGTGCTGAAAATATATGCCGAAACATACTGAACGCCAGCGTCAAACGTAGCTTTTGCCACGTCTTGAATCGCATTATATCCCGCAAGGTGTCCTTCGTATGTTGGTATGCCGTGCGTTTTTGCCCAGCGGCGGTTGCCGTCAACGACATAACCAACGTGGCGTGGGATACCTCCGGCCATTAGATCGTTAAGATATCCTTCTCTTTGGCCTTGAACGCCGCGTCGATTTTTTCCTGGTAGTCGCTCATCAGCTTATCGAACTCTTTCTCAATGTGTTTGACGTCGTCTTCGCTCAGCTCCTTGGCTTCTTTCTTGCGCTTAGCGTCTTTCAGTCCGTCCTGACGAATGTTACGCAGAGCAATACGCACTTCTTCTACTTTTTCACCGGTCTGCTTTACCAGCTGGCGGCGGCGCTCCTCAGTGAGCGGCGGCACTGGCACGCGCACAATGCGGCCGTCATCACTCGGATTGAACCCAAGGGACTGGTCGGCGCGAATAGCGGCGGCAATAACCTGGACGTTACTTGGATCAAACGGTGTTACCTGTAACAGCTGCGGCTCGGGCGCAGTAATATTCGCCACCTGGTTGAGCGGCATTTTCTGGCCGTACGCCTCGACCTGTACGCTATCGAGCATGCTCGGGTGCGAGCGTCCGGTGCGGACTTTTTTCAGCTCGTCTTCAAAATGCGCGAGCGCGAGCGTCATTTTTTCTTCGTAGGGATCGGTATTAAACATGTATATATTTTAACATGAATCAGCCCGTCACCTCACACACATCCGGCCCTTCCTCTATGTTTAGGCATGAAGCAGCCCCGTCTCGCTTGCGCGTGACGGGGCTCCCTCGGGAACGCTTGCTGGGTTGAAGAAAAGTCACAGCCACATGACCTCGGCGAGGACGCTCTGCACGAGCGACTCGTCGATGTCGTAGTCGCCGTTGTCGGCGGCCTCGATGGCGACACCGCCCTCCTGGTCGTACCAGAAGTAGTTGTCCGTGCCGTCCTGGCAGCCCTGGTAGTAGAACTTGACAGCCGTCCCGCCCATCTTGGTGTCGACCGGGCCCTGCAGGGGGTCGGGTACGCTCTGAGCGCAGGCCTGCTGCTTCCAGCTCGCGACCGGGTCGTCGCCGTAGGTGTTGCCCCACGACGGCGATTTCCGACTCACGATCGTGATGGTCGGGCACGCGGTGTCCGCCGGGCACTTCTGGACGATGTCGAGCCTGTTGGCGTCGACCTCAGGAGGCGTGTTCAGCCACCAGCTCTTGCTCGGGTACGATAGCCGCAGCTGCGTCCCGAGCGTCGCCCAGCCATCGCCGTTGAACGGCTTGGTCTGAGGCACGGTCAGGACACCGGTGGGCGTGATCGGCGCCGGCGTGGCCGCCGGGCTGCTCGGCTGGGCCGAGGTCACCTTGGGAGCCGCGACGGACGCGGCCGTGACATCGTTGCCGGAGCTGATCATCAGGGTGGCGACGGCACCGACCAGGAGCAGAATCACGACGGCCATCGCACTGATGACGATCGCGACCTTGTTCTTGCGTACACGCTCGGGAAGCTGCACGGTAATCTCCAATTCTCTCGAGGATCTTCCCCGGTAGCGTTCTACCGAAGGTTAGGTAAATAATACCATATATTATTAATATTTGCAAGTTATTGCCTCCCCCCACCCCTGTTAAATACATAACAAAAATACCCGGCCTAAAACCGGGTATTTTATACGTTTGAGCGTATACTATTCGCTTACGCCGAGCTCAATTCGCTTGAACTGGCGAACGATAACATTCTCGCCCAGTTTCGCGATGTTTTCTTTTACGTAATCTTCCACACTCTTCTTGTCGTCGAGGATGAACTGCTGACTCATCAGCACCTTCTCTGCGAAGTGCTTTTTCACCTGGCCGTCGACGATCTTTTCAGCGATCTCGGCAGGCTTGCCTTCAGCCTTCACGCGCTCCATTGCTTCCGCGCGAACGCGCTCCATTTCTTCGGCTGGGATATCAGCTTCCGAAACGTACTGCGGGCTCATAGCAGCAATCTGCATAGCGATTTCGTGTGCGAGCTTCTTGAAATCGTCGAGACGGGCAACGAAGTCGGTTTCACAGTTGACTTCCACTACCACGCCAATGCGGCCGCTGTGAACGTAGCTGTCGATCACGCCTTCGCGAGCTTCGCGGTCACCTTTTTTCTCTGCGCGGGTCAGACCTTTTTTGCGCATTGCTTCAAGGGCCTTGTCGAAGTCGCCGTCGGCTTCTACGAGCGCGCCTTTGGCGTCGGTCAGGCCAACACCGGTCAGTTCTTTGAGTTTTTTAATGTCTTCGATAGAAACAGCCACCTTATTTCTCCTCTTTTTTAGTTGCACCCTCAGCAACCGCCGCTACGAAGTAGTCGAGCAGTAGCTGGATACCTTTGATCGCGTCGTCGTTCGCAGGAATAACGTAGTCAATGCCGTCCGGATTTGCGTTGGTGTCAACTACACCTACGACTGGCACGCCGAGGTTTTTCGCCTCTTTTACCGCGTTCGCGTCGGTCAGGATGTCGGTAACGATCACCATACCCGGCTTGCCGTTCAGGTTTTTGATGCCACCGTACTTTTTGTTGAGCTCGTCGATCTCTTCCTGGAAGCGCTGCACTTCAAGCTTGTTGTAGCGCTTTTCGAGGTCGCCGCTAGCCATGCGCTTTTCGAGGTCTTTGAGCTTCTTGATCTGCTGCGTCATAGTGCCGACGTTAGTCAGCATACCGCCAACCCAGCGCTCAGTAACGAACGGCTGACCGGCTTTCTCAGCAGCTTCACGGACGATGTCTTTCGCCTGCTTTTTGGTGCCGACGAAAAGGATCTGCTTGCCGTTAGTCGCGGCTTTTGTGATAGCCGGAAGTGCTACTTCGAGAGCTTCGACGGTTTTCGTCAGGTCGATGATGTGCGAATCCTGGCGTTTAGAATGAATGTACGGCGCCATTTTCGGGTGCCAGCGGCTCGTTTTGTGTCCAAAGTGGACACCAGCTTCGAGCAAAGCTTTAATATCGACAGATACTGCCATGAGTTTTACTCCTTGTTCCTCATCTTCCGTCCTGATAGTTCAGGAGCTTACGGAAGATTGTGTCATTAAAAATTTGTTACTCGACAATTATAACGTATTCACCCCTGTTGGTCAACGCTCTGGCGCAAAATGAGTTTTAACCATATACTTAATAACATCATGAAAGACATTTTTCGCGCAATCGCTACCCGTATTTCAACCTGGACCGGTACGGCAACCGTGTTCCTAAGTGCCGTTCTTATCGTTATTATATGGGCATTCACCGGCCCAATGTTCCACTATTCCGACACCTGGCAGCTCGTTATCAACACCGGTACGACGATTATCACCTTCCTGATGGTCTTCCTCATCCAAAATACGCAAAACCGTGACGGGAAAGCCGTACAGCTGAAGCTGGACGAGCTGATCCGCGCCACTAAGGGCGCGCGCAACCAGTACGTGGGGCTTGAAGATCTGAGCGACGTTGATCTTGATGAGCTCGACAAGGAGTTCAAAATGCTCACTCAAAATCCCGGCACAATCCACGCCATGAAGCGCCTGCACGAAAAAATCGCCAGCGAACATGCCCGGCGACATATGGGAACTTCGGTCTTGAACCGTCTGCATATTACCAGCGACCCTTCGGCAGATGACAAAAAATAATTTCGGTTCACTCGCCGCGAAACCCCAGGAATAGTACATCCGGGGTTTCGCGAGCGAAGCGAAAGAGTCAGGAGGGTATGCCATCACCCTCCTTTTTACTGGTCTCGGGCCAGACCCTACTGGCCGCGACGCTCCCCAGAAGAACCGTGGCGATGAACACCAGGCTCACCCAGGTGGGCGGCTCGTATTCTGGCAGAAAATAGCCGAGGATCATCTTGGCGCCGACGCCAGCGAGAATGACCGCCAGACCCTCATCCAGCCGAGTGAACTTACTTTTTACCCGGTCGAACAAAAAGTACAGCGACCGCAGCCCCATGATCGCCATCGCGTTCGAACTGAACACAATAAACGGATCACGGGAGATCGCCAGCACCGCTGGCACGGAGTCGATCGCAAACACGATGTCGACCAACCCGATAACCATGGCACAAAGCAGCAGTACCGTGACCTTCAGCTTCCCGCCCTCGCGGACAAAAAACTTGGTACCGCGCCAGCCTCTAGCGACGGGCAGACAGCGGGCAAGTACCCGGTAGGCGAACATCTCGCTCACGTCTTTGGGGTTGTCGTCGCTCAGGGCCAGACCGATGCCGGTCCAAACCAAGAACGCGCCCATGACGACCATCATCCACTCGAAGCGATTGATGACCGTCACGCCGGCAAGGACAAAAACGAACCGCAGCACTACGGCGCACATGATGCCCCAGAACAACACGGCGTGCTGGCTCACCTTAGGAACAGCGAAGAACCCAATGATGAACGACCACACGAACACATTGTCCACGCTCAGCGAATACTCCACAACGTACCCCGCAAGGTACTGCTGAACGTTTTCGGCGCCAAATCCGGTAAGCGCCAAGCCGGCGGCGAACGCCAGTCCAAGCGTCATCCAGAGCAGCGTTTGTACCGTCGCCTGCTTAAGCGACGTTGCCTCTTTCCCCCGGCCTAGCACCAGGAGGTCGAGCACGAGCGCGACAACGATTACCACCGTGAACACCATCCAGTGCGTCACGGCTCTCACCTCCTTAAACTCTCTCTTTCTCTTAATGAGACTCCACTATCATATAATCGTATAGACAGGCCGTCAATTCCTTTGACTTTTCTGTTCAAAACAGATACAATGGTTCGGATATGAAAAGCAGTATACACCCTACAACATACCGCCCGGTCGTATTTAGCGACGACGTGGCTGGGTTTGCGTTTCTCACTCAGAGCACCGCGCAAACAAACGAAACTATCAAATGGGAAGACGGCAACGAGTACCCGCTCGTAAAAGTCCACATTTCCAGCGCTTCTCACCCGTTCTTTACCGGTGAGGAAAAGATCATCGACACCGAAGGTCGTGTCGACCGCTTCAAGGCGAAATTTGCCGCCGCAGAAGCCCGCAAAGAAGCTCTTGCGAACAAAGCCAAGAAAGCCGCTGCTAAAAAAGCCCAAAAAGCTGAAAAATAGCACCGCACATTCAAGGAGGCTGTCATTTGATAGCCTCTTTTTATATGATAGGAAGTAGATATGCCAAAGATCAGTCTCAACATCGACGAACTAACCCACGAAAAAGCCGAGCTCGGCGATTTTTTGGCATCGCCAAATGCCTACAGCGACCCAGCGTTCAGCACCAAAAATAAGCGCTTCACCGAACTTGAGAATATTATCGAGAAAGCCACGCTTCGTGAAACACTCGAGAAGCAACTGCTTGAAGCAAAAGAACTTTCAAACGGCGGAGATGATCTGGCGGAGCTTGCGAAAATGGAGGTTGGCGAAACCGAAGAAAAGCTGGCGAGCCTTGAGGATGAGCTATTCATCATGCTGGCGCCAAAAGACCCGAACGACGAGAAGAACGTCATCATGGAAATCCGCGCCGGTGCCGGCGGCGACGAGGCAAGCCTGTTTGCCGCCGAACTTTACCGCATGTATCTCCGCTACTGCGAAGCGCATTCCCTCAAGACCGAGCTTCTCAGCGAAAGCCCGAACGACGCGGGCGGCTACAAGGAAGTCGCGTTTAAAATCACCGGCGACGCTCCGTATTCACAGCTTAAGTTCGAATCCGGCGTCCACCGCGTACAGCGCGTCCCTGCAACCGAAAGCCAGGGCCGCATCCATACCAGCACCGTGACCGTCGCTGTGCTTCCTGAAGCCGAGGAAACGGATATCGAAATCAGCCCGGGCGACCTGAAAATCGACGTCTACCGAGCCGGCGGTCATGGCGGCCAAAGCGTGAACACGACCGATTCGGCCGTACGCATCACTCACCTTCCTACCGGACTGGTCGTCACAAACCAGGATGAAAAATCTCAGATAAAAAACAAAGATAAAGCTATGAGCGTTTTGCGCGCCCGCCTTCTTCAGCAAAAGATCGACGCCGAACAATCCAAGCTCGCCGCTGAACGCCGCAGCCTGATCGGATCAGGCGACCGAAGCGAAAAAATCCGCACGTACAACTTCCCGCAAGACCGCATCACCGATCACCGCATTGGTTACAGCCGCAGCGGCATTCCGCAGGCCATGAACGGCCAGATAGAAGATATAATTGAGCACCTGCAAAGCTATGAACGAGAACTCGCAGCCAAAAATGCCAGCAATTAACGACTGGATCAAAGACGCCACAGTACAGCTGGTCGGGGTCGGTATTTCTTCCGCCAAGCTCGATGCCGAAATCATTCTGGCGCACACGCTCAGAAAAAGCCGCACGTTTTTGCACGCTCATGGAGATGAACCGCTAACCGCGCGCCAAGAAGAAATCGCCGACGCGCGCCTCCAGCTTCGCCTTGACCGTACGCCGGTCGCCTATATCGTCGGGCATAAAGAATTTTACGGCCGACTGTTCCGGGTGACGCCCGCAACACTTATTCCGCGACCGGAATCCGAAGGCTTCATTACACTGTTAAAAGAACTGCTGCCAAAGAATACCTCGCTTCTTCGCGAATCGCCAAAACGACTGGTCGACATCGGCACCGGCAGTGGCTGTCTTGGCATTACCGCGAAACTGGAATTTCCCGAACTTGACGTGACACTTCTTGATATCAGCAATCACGCGCTGAAAGTCGCCGAGGCCAATGCCAAAGACTTGAGCGCCGACGTCACTCTTATCCGCAGCGACCTGCTTAATGATTATCCGTTTGCGGCCGATATTATCTTGGCGAATCTTCCCTACGTTGATCCCACCTGGGAGCGTTCGCCGGAAACAAATTACGAGCCGGAACTCGCGCTGTTTGCCGATAAAGACGGCTTGTCTCTCATCAACAAGCTCATCCTCCAAGCTTCCGCGCGGCTGGCTTCAAACGGCCTGCTTCTGCTTGAAGCCGACCCGCGCCAGCATGATACCATGATAAAAACAGCTAAAACCCACGGATTCGCTGTACGCGAAAGCCGCGGGTTTATTGTTGCGCTAGAGAAGATTTAGCCCTGGTACGTCGCAAGCGTTACTTTGACTGTCATCGTTTTGCCGTCACGCAGCACTGTCAGCTCAATTGTATCGCCCGGCGCGTATTCCGCCACGAGACTCGACACGCCGCCCTTGTCGCCAACTTCAATGCCACCGACCTTCGTAATAATATCCTTGTCTTTTATGCCGGCCTTGTCCGCCGGGCTGCCACTCACCACAGACGGCTTACTGTTTCCGCTAAATACATACGCGCCCTTTTTTACTGGCAAATCGTAGTGTTTGGCAACATCGGCCGTAATAGGGATGTAGTTGATGCCGAGGAATGCACGTTTTACACCTTCGCCCTTCAGCACGCCTTTGAGTGCGCCCTTGGTCGCGCCAATCGGAATAGCAAATCCAATGCCTTGGGCGTTTTCGATAATTGCCGTGTTGATGCCAATGACCTGACCGGCAAGGTTTAGTAACGGTCCGCCTGAATTACCGGGGTTAATGGCTGCGTCGGTTTGAATCAGGTCTGTCAGATCTTCGACGGAATTGCCCGCCTGTGCCGAGATCGGCCGGCCGGTACCAGAAATAATGCCGCTCGTTACCGTGTTTTGATACTGCCCCAGCGAGTTACCGATCGCCACGACTTTCTGTCCTACCTGAATGGAGGTAGAATCACCGAGCGTTGCCGGCGTCAGATCGGTGACATCCGGAATCTTGAGAAAGGCAACGTCGTTTAGCGGATCGGTGCCTAGTACCTTGACGTTATCGTAATTTGTCCCGTCCGAAAGAACAACGCTCACCGTATTTGCTCCATCGACAACATGTTTGTTCGTAAGTACGTAGCCGTCCTTACTCACGATTACCCCGGTACCAGCGCCGTCTTGCTCCTGAACCCCGTATGGCGTAACGCTGCCCTGAGATTTCGTCAAAACCGACACTACGCTCGGAGATACTTTGGAGACAACATTCGCAATATCTGACTCCTCCTGCGTAATCGCTTTGTTGCCGTCGTTTGCAACCGTCTGATGGCCAGTGGTTGGCGAGTTATTATTTGCCAGAAACTCATCGAGTTTCGCTCCACCGATACCCGCCACAAGGCAAATCAGCGCAATAATAATAACTGCCCCTATTATCCGGCGGCGTGACGATTGGCTGCGCGTAACAACAACCGGCTCGCTAGTTGAATGCTCTTTTGAATCTGACGTTTTCTCTACCCGTGGTTCGTTTGATTTTTCCATATTGCCCCTAGCCTACCCTTTCACTCTTAGACAATGCTTAAACCGCGCCAGTTCCAGGCGTGTTGAAGAGAAGAAGCGGTATGATAATAACACTGACACCAAGTAACAGGGGCAAAAGTATGTCATTTGAACGCACCACGCCATGGCGCGTATAACTTGAATAAACCCGCTCCGCCATAAAGCTAAGCGCAAGCGAAATAAGTGCGACCTGCGGCAATTTTATGTCAGAGGTACCTGATAATTCGTAGGCAAAGGTCCAGTGATATGCCAGCCATCCGATCTCCGAGAACACCAGCCCCCACGTCAGACTGTAAAACGATATGTGCGCCTCATCGTAACTTCCCAGCACGTGCCGCGCGGCACTGTATCCGATTACCCACATCGCGATAACGACTGGCGAGGCAATCCAGTCAAACGATACCATCATCAGTGCAGTAACCCCAAGAAATACGGCGGTACCAGCCTGAATAGCAATATATGAACGCTTCGAACGCGGCTTGATAAGCAGCAGCCAGCCAACATACAACACCGCCAGAACAACCTGTATTACATCAGCACCGTGCGCCGCATACAAAAGCACCACCGTACTCAGTCCAACAATAATATCTACCATGTTCGCTTGCAAATTGGCAAACCAGTAGCGTGGGCGAACTGCAAGAATACGCCACTTGCTAAGCAGGATCAGCGCAAACGCGGCATACGGCGAGCCAATTCCCCACACGATCGCAAGAAGCGCAGCCGCAAGCGCCACATTAAGCATAATGTAGATGAACTCACTTATCAGCGAGCGACGCTTTGATGATTTCAAAAACTCCATAATTCTCTGTCTATTATAGCATCATCAGTTCGATGGTGAAGGGTCTTTGCCGAAGATAACGACAAAATCCGTTCCGCTAGCCACCGTAAATGGTAACTTGGTCGTCTTTACTTTCACATTAAACAGTGATTCCAGCTTATCTTTCGTGGCCGGCTTATCCTTGCCGATCTGGTAAACCTCAACGTCGGCGTACTTGTCATCCGGTGCCGTGTCGACGCCACTAATCACAAAGCCGTCCGCGGTTAGCTTGTCGGCTTGCTTTTGCGCGACACCCGTTTCACCCGAACCATTCAACACGACAACCTGCGCATCCTCACGCGTGACAGGATTTTTGCTCAGCTTCTTTCGGAGCAGCGCCTTGAGCGGGCCAAACTCGTATTTGCCCGCCGTCGGCTGCGCATCACCGTTCATGATAGGCTTGTCGCCATCAATCAAACTGATTGATTTGATGTCTTTGCTCTGGATATCTTTGGCAAGCGACACGAGCGTGCGTACCTCGCTCGACTCAAACGTCGTGCGGAGGTTATTTCCAAGGCTGTCGAGAATTGCCGTTACCTTGCCGAAGTTCGTCAGCACGCCGGCGCTGAGCGCCTTCTCGCGGATTGCCTTCACAATCTTCTGCTGGTTTTTCTCGCGGTCAAAGTTCGATTGTTCAAACCCGTATGTAGGCGCCACATCGCCACGGGCCTGCGCCAGATATAGGGCATGCTCAGCATCAAGATGAACGGGACCGTTCGGATAATCGATAAAGTGACCGTTCGGCGGACAGCGCCTTAAGACTTCCGCCCGGCTCACCTTCCAGTCGCCCACACCGCATTTCCAGTCGAAGTTGCTGTCCATCTGGCCGCGCGGGTCACGGCTTTCAATAGTAACCGTAATACCTCCGATAGCCTTAACGATATCGCGCATCACCGTGTAGTTGACGTGTACGCCATACTGAATATCCATGCCGACGATTTCCTTGCCGAAGAATTGAGCCGTTTTCGTGAGCGCCTCGCGGTCGGCGTTTATGTTTTTTGTGCCGCCGCCAACACAACTGAAGTACACGTTTACCTTACCTGCACTGCCCGGCACACACAACTGGCCGTACTGCACCTCAAGGTCGCGCGGAATACTGATCATGTAGGCGTTCTTGTTTTTCTGATCGATACTGAGAATCATGATCGAGTCTGTCAAGTTCGCCCCTTGGTGCCCCGGGTCGTCCTCGGACGTTCCCAAGATCAGGATGTTACTGCGGCCGTTGGCATCTTCTTTGAGCGGTTTGTTTTGAATAAGGCCCAAAAGGTCGCCCTTGAAGATATTGCCGCCGGCGTGCAAAACCTTGTAGGCAAACCAGCCCGCTAAAAGAAGCAAGATAATACCAAGAATGAGCGCCACGCGCTTGATAATACGTCGGCGCCGGCTTTGCGGCTTCTTGTTTTTACGGCCTTTTTTACCACCAGTCGGGCCGTCGATCGTGTCGATATCTTTAAGCGACTCGTCGATATCCGTCCGGGCAATGCCAAGATCAGAGCGGCGAAGCGTCGTCGGTGCACTTTCTTGGCGGCGGACAGGCTGAAAACCACTCGCACTGCCTCTCACCTGGCGCGGCTGGGGCGTGTGGTGTTCACCCAATTGGCTACCTGGGCGGCGTGGAACAAATCCGTCTATCGTAGGTCGTTGTCGTGTCATAAATACTCCACTCACTATATACGACTTCGCTTCTTTTTTGAATAAAAAATCATAACTGGTTTGCATTTACAGATACGTGAAAGCGTGTATAGTAAATGTAATGGAAGCAACGTTTATGCAGCGGCACCCGTTTTTCAAAGACGCCCTGGGCATTTTGGTGTTCATCGTCTGTGTGCTCATCGGCACGCTTCTCATTAATACGTACATTTTTCGCAGCTTCAATGTGCTTGGCCCAAGCATGGAAACGACACTCTACACCGGCGACCGTTTGATCGTCAACCGGCTTCCTGTCACGATGGCACAACTACAAAACAAGCCGTACGTACCGCAGCGCGGGCAGATTATCGTGTTTAAAAATCCGCAATACAATCCCGGTATGGGAGATGAATACATCGTCAAGCGTGTGATCGCCTTTCCCGGCGAACGTGTCACCGTAAAAGACGGCGTACTCACCGTTTACAACGCGCAGTACCCAACCGGATTTCACCCGGACGACGCTCAGAAAAACAGCCCGGGCAATCAGCCGGGCTCACCAACCAGCGGTGACGTTGATACCGTCGTTGCCGACGACTCCCTGTTCGTTTCCGGTGACCACCGCGTCGGCGATTATTCATATGATTCTCGCAGCGGCCTTGGCTTGATTCCCTACTACGACGTCGTGGGGCCAGTTAGCCTGCGCATTTACCCGGTTACGAAAATTCGCGCGTTTTAGCTACTCGCTAAGCAATTTCTGAATCCGCTGAAAATCAAGGTCATTTTTAAACTTGATAACGATCTGGCCTGCGCCTTTGGCGTTGGTTTTTACACTCACATCGGTTGCAAGACGCTTGATAATACGCTTCGTATCTTCCTCGTACGGAATATGGTCGATCTTTTTCTGTTTGGCTTCAATCGGCGATTTACTGGCTTTTTTCAACTGCACGATAAACTGCTCGATTTTGCGCGCACTCCACTCTTCCTCGAGAATGCGCGGCAACACCTCCTCGATAATCTGCGGATCGGCACCGATAAGTGGCCGAGCCTGACCTTCGCGCAGCTTCCCTTCAAGCAATGCCGCGCGCACCGATTCTGGCAGGCGCAAGAGCCGCAGCGTATTACTCACTGCACTGACTGATTTGCCACCGACACGCTGGCCGATTTCATCAAGCGTCAGATTGAATTGGTCGCGCAGTTTCAGATATGCCGTTGCGGTTTCCAGTGGGTTAAGGTCGCGTCGCTGGAGGTTTTCGATTAACGAGAGCTCGAGCTTATGCTGATTGGAGAGCGTTCTCACAAGCGTCGGAATTTTGTCGAGGCCAGCTATTTTTGATGCGCGGTAGCGCCGTTCACCGGCCACGATCTGGTAGCCGTCGTTTTTTGGCGTTACTACGATTGGCTGTACAACGCCATGTTCGCGGATCGACGCGGCCAATTCCTCAAGTGCCAGCTCGTCAAACGAGCGGCGCGGCTGGTCTGGATCAGGAATAATTTCTGTCAGCTTTATGTTGCGAAGCTCACTTACTTTGTCATCCTGCGCCGCCGTCGGATCGAACGATTCATCAAAAAGTTCCGTTGGAATCAGCGAATCAAAACTTCGTCCTAGACCTTTTTTAGCCGACACGTTGCAGTACCTCCTTGGCCACGGCTTTATAGGCCCGCGCTCCTTTAGAAAATTTATCGTATGCCCCTACCGGCAGGCCATGACTCGGCGCCTCGGCAAGACGGATGTTTCGCGGAATCGTGCTCTTGAACACCTTGCCCGGAAAGTGTTTTTTAATTTCCTCGTACACCTGGCCGGAAAGTGTCGTACGGCCGTCGACCATGGTCGGCAAAACGCCAAGAAGATCCAGTGTCGGGTTCATGTTTTTGCGCACTAGCTTCATGGTTTCGAGCAGCTGGCCAAGCCCTTCGAGCGCGTAAAACTCCGCCTGCACCGGCAAAAGCACATAACGCGCCGCGATAAGGCCGTTCACCGTAAGGAGACTGAGGCTCGGCGGACTATCAATAATAACAAAATCATATCTGTCGCCCAGCGTTCCGATGGCGTTTTTCAGACGGGTAAAACGGCGATTTGCCTGCGCCAGCTCAACCTCCGTGTTGGCGAGGTGCGGCGTCGAGGGTGCCAGAAACAGATTTTTGTGGTCGGTCGGCAGAATAACGTCGATCAGCTCTTTCGTCTCCAAAATCACTTCGGCCATTGTGGCATCGAGCTCCTGCTTGTCGACACCCAGCCCGCTGGTTGCATTTCCCTGAGGGTCGAAGTCGATAATCAACGTTTTTTTGCCCGATTTCGCCAAATAATACGCGATGTTTACCGCGCTTGTCGTCTTGCCCACTCCGCCTTTTTGGTTCGTTACTGAAATGACTGTCGCCACTGTTTATTCTTCCCTCTTCTTTACCCTATTGTAGCACGAGCGCGATGGAATTTTAATCAGTTTCTTCAGTTAATACACCGCCGCTCTGGTGCTGCCATAAACGGTAGTAGCGGCCTTTCTTTTTCAGCAGCTCCTTATGCGTTCCCTGTTCGGTAATGACGCCTTGGTCCATAACGATAATCCGGTCCATGTTGCGAAGCGTCGACAACCGGTGCGCAATCGCGATGACCGTCCGGTCGTGCCAGAGATCTTCCAGCGCCTTTTGCACAAGCACCTCTGACTCGCTATCGAGCGCACTCGTCGCTTCATCCAGCACCAAGATAGGCTTTTCACTCAAAAATGCGCGGGCAATCGCAATACGCTGACGCTGTCCCATCGATAATTTGATGCCCCGTTCACCTACCATTGCCTCGTATTGCTGATCGATCTGCATGATGAAGTCATGCGCATACGCCCGGCGTGCCGCACGCTCAATGTCCGTCTGTGTCACGTCGCTGCTAGCTCCATAGGCAATATTTTCACTCACCGTGCGATGAAACAGCGACGTATCCTGCGGCACATACGAGATAAGCTCGACCAAATGCCGATTGTCAGTAGGTCGGTCTTCAAGCAACGTCATGTCTTCGGGCAGCGGGTAGTAACCGAGCAAAAGCTTAATGAGCGTGGTTTTACCGCTGCCGCTCGCACCGACGATCCCGACTTTTTCATCTTTACGGATGTTCAGTGATATATCTTTAAGCACCGCTACGTCCGGTTTGTCCGGGTACGCGAAATTCAGGCCATCCAACCGGAGCGAGCTACGAAACGAAGGTACATTCAGCATAGAGTGGGCTTCCTTGTGCATGCTCGTCTCGTGTATCACGTTAGTGTCACCAAACAGATACCGGTACGACTCTTCCATGCGCGCCAGTTTGACATTGAACTGCGATATATTCCATACCACCAACCAAATGAAGTCCGCGAAAATCATCAGCGCCGAAATAAACGTCGTCACCTGCGCCAAGCTCAGCTGGCCGTCCAAGAATAGCGTAACGTTCAAAATAATAGTCACCGGCCACACGATCCAGCGAATAAAGAGACTCATGACACTCCAAAATACAATCTCCCACAAAAACCTGCGCTTTGATTTGACGACCACTTTCTCGCGGCGTTTCACGACCGCTTCTGTCTCTGTCTGTTCGCGCCGAAACGCCTTTACGCTCACGAAGTTGCTGATTACGTCTATGATGTACCCCTCGAGA
This sequence comes from uncultured Candidatus Saccharibacteria bacterium, assembly GCA_946479025.1. Next base: position 31,669 of record CAMLDM010000008.1, read on the forward strand.
CTGGAGACGGAATCCGTCAGGTCGCGTTCGGACCGTGCGGTAAACTTCGCCAGATAACGGCCAGATATAAACATCAGGGTGAGCGAGGTAGCGAATATAATTCCCGTATAGCTGTTAACAGTAAACATGATCCCCGCCAAAATTGGCATTTTCACAAATAGATCGGCATACTGGTAACACGCCGCGTCAAGAAATTCGCGAAATTCTCGGCCGAGCCCTGTCACGTAGCCGCTTATCTTACCAGTAAATTTGCCCACAAAGTATGGATACGGCTTGGCCATAATCGCCCGGAACAGGATATTCTCAAACTCGTACTCCCGGCGATTTAGCAGTCCGCGGTACAAAAAATCACCCGCGCGCCACGTGGCGTCGTGCCCCACACTTATCAGCACTAAGACCGCCACCAGCAGGTACGCCGCGCCGCGATCAACCGGCTGATGTGTCAGCACTCCCACGAGCTGACCGATAAAAACCGGCAAAACGGCGAGTAGGATATCGGAAACGACGAAACTGCCGAGCGTCAGAAAAAACGCATATTTAAACGTCGAGATATAGCTGATGTACGCCCGTAATGAAATGTGGCGCGTTTTTGGTTGCTTCGTTTTCATAACTCCTCTAGTTTTCAATCTGTAGTCCCACCTTACATTGCAAAACCGAGAAGCGAAGGATTCTATTTGATAGAAGTGATTTCGACGCGGCTGTATTTTTGGCGGTGACCGTTTTCTTTGTGAACGCGCTTTTTGCTTTTGTAGCGGATAACGCGGATCTTGTCGCCTTTGACGAGATCGTCAACGACCTTTGCGGTTACTTTCACACCTTTTACCGTTGGTGTGCCGACGGTCGTCTTGTCGCCGTCAATAACCAACAGTGCATCAAGCGTGAGCTCTTTAGTTCCTTCCGGGAGGAGGTCCACCAGGAGGGTCTCTTTTTCGGCGACAAC
>CAMLDM010000009.1 GCA_946479025.1 uncultured Candidatus Saccharibacteria bacterium
TTTTTTCATTTTTTGCTTCAACACGAGACCGGTTTTTTGTACTTCGCGCGGGGATACGTCGAAGCCGTACGCGCTGATGCCAAGCGTGATTTTGCCGTCGAATCCGGCCCAGGCCTGGCTGTACGCCTGCACGATTTTCATGCTGGCGCGGCGCCAGTCGCCGTGGGGAAGTTCGGTCACGACACGGCCGGCCTTTTGGGTGCCGCCAAGGCGCTCGATTGAAAAATCATCTGTCTCAACAAGCGTGCTTTGGTCAGAGAACCATCTAGTTTGCTCGCTGCCGTACAATTTTTCAAGCTCCGCCATGCCAAGTGCGGGCTGCCGTCCTAATATCGCAATATACATATCTTTTAGTATATACTAGATACATGTCTTTTAGAGCCTGGTTAAGTGTTGTAACGCTTGTTTTGATTGCGGTGATCGTGTTTTTCTCGCGCCACGAGCTGATGCGGGCGTGGCATTTGCTGGAGAGCGTGAATATTTGGATTTTGCTGCTGATTATTCCGGGGCAGTTGCTGGTGTATTATGTGGGCGGCGAGATGATGTTTTCGTATCTCCGGGCTAAAAAATCCATTGATAAAGTGTCAAGTTTTAGCCTCGTAAGAATGGCGCTTGAAATGAACTTCGTGAATCACATTTTGCCAAGCGGAGGAGTTAGCGGCATCTCGTACATGACATGGCGGCTGGGGCGGTACGGTGTTGGCTCTGGCCGGGCAACGATGGCGCAGGTGGTGCGCTACGCCATGGGTTTCGTTTCGTTTATTGCGCTGCTGGCGGTGGCAGTGCTACTGGTGACGATCGACGGCAATATTAACCGCTGGATTATTTTCATGAGTTCTATTTTGGTAACGGGCATGATGGGCGCTATTTTTGCGGCCGTCTACCTGGTGGGAAGTTTGAAGCGGATCCACATGTTCTCGGTGTGGTTGGCAGATATCGTAAATAAGGCGGTTCGGAGGGCGACATTTGGCCGTCGCAAAACCATGCTGGAAAGCAGCCGCGTGGAAACGTTTTTTGAGGAGATGCACGTGGATTATGTCGCGCTGCGGCACGACAAGCGCATTTTGCTAAGGCCATTTTTATGGGGGCTGCTGTTTACGCTGGCCGACGTTTCGTTGTTTTTGATCACGTTCTGGGCGCTCGGCCACCCGGTAAACCCGGCACCGATTTTGATTGCATATGGCGTGGCTACGATCGCCGGCTTCTTTGTAGTGACGCCGGGTGGGGCGGGTGCTTACGAGGCGATTATGGTAGCATTTTTGGCGGTAGCCGGCCTTGAGCAAGGAACGGCGATTGCAGGTATTGTGCTTACAAGGGTAATTTTGCTGCTGGGAACGATTTGCCTGGGCTACTTGTTTTACCAGCACGCACTGGTGAAATATGGAAAAAAATCCTAGTTTGCGGCTTGGTGTCGGCGATTTTATCGCGCTTACCAACCAGACCTTGGAGTATGCTTACCAGAGCGTCGAGATTGAGGGCGAAGTTGCCAGCTTCAAGGTAAATCAGGGCAAATTTGTCTTTTTTGACCTTAAGGACGAGGGCGGCAGCGTCGGTTGTTTCATGACGGTCTGGCAGTTGCGCGTGCCGATCGAGGACGGCATGAAAGTGATCGTGACGGCGACGCCGAAGCTAACGCAGTGGGGAAAGTTCAGCCTGACGGTGCGCGCTATCCGGCCGAGCGGCGAGGGAAGCCTGAAGAAAAGTTTCGAATTGCTGCGAGCCAAGCTTGATAAAGAAGGGCTGTTTTCACCGGAACGGAAGCGTGCCTTGCCGGAAATTCCGGGCCGCGTAGCGGTAATTAGTAGCACGCAAGCGGCGGGCTATGCGGACTTCATTAAGATTGTGAACGACCGCTGGGGCGGGCTGAAAATCGATGTGGCGCATGTGCAAGTGCAGGGCGCGGATGCGCCGGATCAAATGATTGGCGCGCTGAAATACTTCAATTCACGCGAGGAATTGCCGGAAGTGATCGTGCTGATTCGCGGCGGCGGCAGCGCAGATGACCTTGCGGCATTTAACGACGAGCTTCTGGTACGTGAAATCGCGGCGTCGCGCGTGCCAACGCTGGTGGGCGTGGGGCATGAGGTTGACATAAGCCTGGCCGACATGGCGGCGGACGTGCGCGCAGCAACGCCAAGCAACGCGGCGCAGATTCTCGTGCCGGACCGCGGCGAGATTATCCGCGGCGTTCAGGCGCAAGTTCGGTCGCTTTTGCCGCGCACCGAGCAGGCGATTGATCGTCATCGCGAGGAAGTTGCCCGGCAGTTTGAGCGTGTGGTATTTGCGCTAGACAGACGACACGAAGCGCATGCGGACCGGCTGCTCAGTTTGCAGAGGATTCTCGCTGAGCTTAATCCGCAAAAAGTGCTGGAGCGCGGCTACGCGCTGGTGCGCGGAAAAATTGGGACCGGGCAGGAAATTGAGATCGAGAAAAGCGATATACTAATAACGGCGGAGGTACGAAATGTCACAAAAAAATAATCAGAGCGTAAGTGAAAAAACAGCAAAGCTCAGCGAGCTCGTGGCGTGGTTTGACGGCGACGATTTTGAACTGGAGAAAGCGCTCGATAAATTTAAAGAGGCAGAGAAACTTGCGGAAGAAATCGAACACGATCTTTTGGCGCTGAAAAATGACATCGAGGTTATAAAAGCTAAATTCAGCGAGAAATAACAGGTGATCGCGATAGTATTCTGGGTATTTGCAGCGATAGTGTTGCTATTCGGTTTCGTGGTGTTTCGTGGGGCGCCATATGTGCCCAGCCACAGGCGTGACGTGGCGCTTGCGTTCGACGAATTGTATAAAATAACCGACAAAGACGTGGTGGTTGATTTCGGCTCGGGCGACGGTATTATTTTGCGTCTCGCGGCGGCGCGCGGAGCTCGCGCGGTTGGCTATGAGCTTAATCCTGCCTTAGTGGCGATTTCGCGCTTTTTATCGAACGGGAACAAGAAAATAAAAGTGCATCTTGGCGATTTTTGGTTTTCGCCGCTCCCGAACGACACGACGCTTGTGTACGGTTTCATGGTTGAGCGCGACATTGAGAAAATGGCTAAAAAAATGCAGTTTGAAGCCGACCGGCTAGAGCGGCCACTGTATTTCATGAGTTATGGTTCTGCGATAAAAAGCCGTCCCAAATTACGCGAGCTCGGCGCGCATCATCTCTATCGCTTTGATCCTTTACAACAGAAACAAGCGTAAGTATAATAACGCCATGACTATGTATCGACATAAACACGAACAAGGCGGGGTGAGCGGCTCGATGATTGCGATTATCGGCTTGGGCGTCCTGGTGCTCATTACGGGGTCGGCCGCAATTTGGGCATACATGAGCTATACGGAGCAAAAGACCGACGTGGACGGAAGGATCAATCTGGCCGTTGCCGAGGGGCAGAAAAAGCAGGCCGATGACGACGAAGCGAAGTTTGCCGAGCGCGAAAAAGAGCCGCTTCGCCAGTTTGTAGGGCCGGATGACTACGGACGGCTTACGTTTAACTATCCGAAAACCTGGAGCGCATTCGTTGCCGACGATGGTACGAGGAGCACCTCATACGAGGCCTATCTCAATCCGATCGTTGTTCCGCCGATTGCTCCGACGCAACAGTTCAGCCTGCGCGTTCTGATCGAGCAGAAAGATTATGACCAGGTTGTTAAGTCGTACGCGGCCCGTGTGAAAAAGGGTGACCTGCGTGGAAGTGCCACTAGCGCCAACGGTAACAATGGCACGCGTTTCGACGGTAACTTCAGTAAAGACATTCGCGGTTCGGCGGTTATCTACAAAATCCGCGACAAAACAGTGACGATCCAAACCGACGCCGACACGTTTAAACCCGACTTTGAAAATCTGATCAAAACGATCAATTTCAACCAGTAGAACCCGCGCCCGTGCTACACTAGAAGTAGTATGAAGGGGAGCGAGGGACAACTGACACAAGATAGGTTGCTTTCGGGCGACCTATCTTTCGTGGTGACGGCCGCACATGAGTTAAAAGCGCCCTTGAGCCTGGTTCGGCAACTGTCGCTTGCTCTCGAGAGCGGCGATGTTAGTGCAACCGATAGAGACCGTATGCTTCGGCAGATTGTGCTTACGAGCGAACGGGCGCTGCGCCTTACGACTGACCTGTCGCGCTCCTCAAGGTTGCAGGACAGCTTGTTTGAGCTGGAGCCGCTCAACCCGCTGCAAATATGCGAAGAGGTTGCTCACGAGCTTTCACCGCTCTATAAGGCGCGCGGCCGTGAAATCCGCGTTCCGTCCCGTCGCGGTTCACTTTTGGCTGTGGCGAACCGCGATCTTTTGCGCCGGGTAGTGTTGAATTTTGGCGATAACGCGTTGCATTATGCTGAATCGGACGCGCCAGTAGAACTCCGTGCCGGATCATTTGCCGGCGGCGACAAAATCCGCATTGGCGTACGTGATTTTGGCCCTGCAGTGCCAGTGGACATGTGGCAGCGGCTGCAGGCGCAGCTTGGCTCGGGCATGCAGGCGCTTCATGCTCGTCCTGGCAGCAGCGGGCTAGGGCTATACGTTGCGGGTCGGTTTGCCGACGCTATGCAGGGGAAAATCGGCGCGATTCGTCACCGCGACGGTGCCACGTTCTACGTTGATTTAACCGCTTCAACGCAATTGAGTTTATTATGACGAAACAGCCGCATGTCCTTATCGTAGAAGACGACGAGTGGCTGGCCGAACAGCATGTGCGGACGCTCGCTGCCGCGGGCATTCGCGCGGAAGCGGTGGCTCACGCGCTCGCCGCGATCGACTCGATCGACCAGGCACTGCCAGACGTGCTCGTGCTGGATGTGCTGCTAGTGGGACCGAACGCCTTCACGCTGCTGCATGAGCTGCAGTCTCACGCCGACCTTGCGAGTATTCCGGTGATTTTATGCACGAACAGCGCCGACCAGCTGGCGGAAGAAGACGTGGAGGCGTACGGCGTTGTGCGGATTCTTGATAAGGCGGCGATGCTGCCTGAAGATCTGGTGACTGCCGTTAAAAAGGCGCTGCCATGAGTACTGTTCGGACGCGGGCGATTGTGCTTCGGCGGACGAATTATGGCGAGGCCGACCGGATTTTGCAGCTTCTTACCCCTGAAGGGAAGCGGGGTGTCATGGCGCGCGGTGTGCGGCGGGAAAAAAGCAAGCTGGCCGGCGGCATTGAGCTTTTTGCGGTCTGTGACGTGGTGATAAGTTCGGGCAAAGGCGAGCTTGGCATTTTGACTTCGGCACGGCTTGTGCAATTTTACCGGCATATTATGGAAGATTACGATACGATGCAGTTCGCGTATGAAGTAGTGAAGCAGGTGGGCCGCGCGAGCGAAATGATGGATGAACCGGAATGGTACGATGTGCTGAGCGAGGTGCTAATGGCGCTTGATTCGCCCGGCATACCGCGCCAACTCGTGCAGACATGGTTTTATCTGCGTTATGCGGCGCTGCTTGGCCATGAGCTAAGCCTGGTAAATGATGTGAACGGGCAAAAATTACAGCCGGATGAGCGCTATTCATACGACGTGGGTGAAAAGGGGCTGCGCCAGACGCCAAACGGCGAACTCACGGGCGATCATATAAAATTTTTACGGTTAGTGAGCGCTAAATCTTTGAAGGTTTTGGCGCAAATCGGCGGAATCGAGAAAATATTGCCGGATTGCTGGCAGGTTTCGCGCCAACATGCAGCTATTTAAGTATTCCAAAATACGCTTATAAAAGTGGACTTTGAAATACCCTCGAGGCGACCAGGAGCGGGGCTCGCCGGTCGCCTCGATTCCGTCACAGAACCTCGTCGCTGCTCTCGCCCCAGTCGGGCTGGGTGGTGAGCTGCGTCTTGGATCGCAGATCGGATCGGCCCGGAGCCTGCTTCTTCCGCTTGGCCTGCAGGCGCTCCAGGAGGGGCGCGATGAGCCGGTCGTAGAGGAAGGTGAGGGCGGTGAAACCGTTCACGGACGCTCCTTAAGGAGTGACGGGCGCACGCTTCATTAGTAGCGCGTGCGTTATTGAAACGATAACATATGGATAATTTTTGTCAACCAAGGGGCCTGGCCCGTTCCGTGATGAGACGGACGGGCCGTACGGCATCACTCCCTATTCTAGTGGCGAAAAACGCGGTTGGTCAGTGGCCGGCAGACGAGAAGCAATGCGATCTGCACCTGCCGCTTCCGATTGAGCGCCTTGTCGGCAAGCTGCCAGGCCTGGATGCTGAGCCTGAAGCGCAGGCGCAGCCCACGCTCGACCTTCAGCCACCATACGATGTTGTTCAGCGCATAAGTGGGGAAGCGCTCGTCATTCGTCGTCTCCATGAGGACGGCGTGAGCTGCGCGGTAGTCCTCGAGCGCGTCGCCGGTTTCGCCTTCACGGGCGAAGACGCGGCCTCGAAAACCGAGCGAAGCCGCATACTCGACGCGGTCTCGCGCTTGCAGGAGGAGGGCCAACGACCCTTCGAGCTGCTCGTGCGCCTTACTGTAGTCTTTCTTTGCCAGCGACACCATCGACCAATTCCGAAGAATTGTCGCGGCCAATACGGTGTCGTCTCCGCAGAGGGAGAGCGCGGACTCGAAGGCTTCGTCTGCCGCACCGAGTTCGCCGAGCATCCGGTGGCAGATGCCCATGTGTTGGAGCAGTTTTGCGCCGTCGGATTCGGGGTCTGTGACTACGATGCTCTTGAAAACTTCCAGGGCCTCGCGCGGCCGGCCGGCCTCGAGCAGCTTCTCGCCGCGGCGAAATGCCACGATGTCCATGTACGCCTCTTCTCACATATCGAAGTGAATGCCATTTATATAATAAAATGAAAACATAGATATTGCAATATAAGTACGAAATCGACTCCGTCTCTGTTATAATCGGAATATTATGGCAGCACAGAAGAATGAAAAGATGGAAGCAATCGTATCTCTTGCGAAACGGCGTGGATTTATTTATCAGGGAAGTGAAGTGTACGGCGGGCTTTCGGGAACGTGGGATTACGGTCCGCTGGGCGTGAGCCTGAAGCGCAACGTTATGCAACTTTGGTGGAAAATGTTCGTTGATTCCCGCGATGATATGTACGGTGTTGATGCTGCAATCCTTATGAATCAGAAGGTGTGGCAGGCGAGTGGGCACACGGAAACGTTCGTTGATCCTCTTTGCGAAGACACAGTCAATCACCGCCGCTATCGCACCGATCATATTCTAAAAGACAAAGGCATTGATCCGGAAGGCATGACAATGCAGCAGATGGACACGGCAATCCGTGAAAATGGCATTAAAAGCCCGGACGGAAATCCTCTTAGCGAATCCCGCACGTTCAATATGATGTTCACGACACATGTCGGCCCGGTTGCTGACGAAAAGTCGATTAGCTATCTCCGACCGGAAACTGCCCAAGGTATTTTTACGAACTATAAAAACGTCGTCGACAATTTCTACCCCGATCTTCCATTTGGTCTGGCGCAGCAGGGAAAAGCTTTCCGAAACGAGATTTCGCCGCGTGATTTTATTTTTCGATCGCGCGAGTTCGAGCAGATGGAAATCGAATATTTCGTACATCCGGAAAAGTGGGCCGAAAGCTTTGATGCGCTCCTGAAAAATATTTACGAGTTTCTCGATGCGCTTGGCTTGCCTCGCGAAGGCGTGCACGAGCTCGAAGTTCCGGAGGAAGATCGCGCGCACTACAGCAAGCGCACAATTGACATCGAATTTGATTTTCCGATCGGCCGCGAGGAGCTTCTTGGTCTTGCATACCGCACCGACTTTGACCTTGGTAATATCCAGCGAGTCAGCGGAAAAAGCATGGAATACAGCGTGAAGGGTACGAACGAAAAGTTCATTCCGCACGTGATTGAACCCTCGTTTGGTGTAGAGCGCGCTGTGATGGCCGTGCTCTCAAACGCATACCAGGAAGATGAGGTAAACGGCGAAAAACGCGTATATCTCAAATTTCCCGAACACCTCGCACCAGTAAAATACGCCGTCTCGCCACTGCTAAAAAACAAGCCGGAGCTGGTGGAAAAAGCCCGCGAAGTGTACCAGATTCTTAAGAAAAAACACGGTAATGTGATGTGGGATGACAATGGCAACATCGGTAAGCGCTATCGCCGCCAAGACGAAATCGGCACGCCGTACTGCGTCGTGATCGACTTCGATACGCTCGAAGACGGCACGGTGACGGTCCGCGACCGCGACACTACCGAGCAGAAGCGCGTCGCAATTACAGATTTAGATAAGTAGAAGAAGCCAACATGAATCCGGAAAGCCCGAAGCAGATCGACTACTCGGCACTGAGCCTGCCGGTAAGTCAGCTGCACCTTGGAACGGACGTGAACTGGCTGAAGTCCGCCAAGGCGTGCGGCGTGCTGCTGCTTTTGTTGGGGCCGCCACTGTATCAGTCGAGTGGCGGTAATTTGCTGGAAACAGGCATAGGGCTTGTTGAGCTGGGTCTCATTATTATGGGCGTTGTGGGTATCGTGTGGACGGTGCAGCGTCTGTTTCCGACGCTTGTTTCCAAAAAACGACTCAAGCAAACCCGTCTGAAACGGTTTGCTGAAATGAATGGCTTTCAGCCGCTTGCGGATGCGGATATCCTTCAAAGCGGCATGCAGTTTGTAGATAACGGCACGACCGAATATGGCTTTCGAACGCAAAATATGGAAATCGGCAATTATGCGTTTTATATATCACCGCGAGGTGGCTGGCATAGATTCGGCTACATACGCCTGAGGTTATCACGGGAGGTCTCACAGATTGTGTTTGATGCCAAGGTGAATAACTCGTTTGGCTGGACGAATCTTGCGGAAAGTTTCGCCGATACGCTACGCGTGCCAATTGATGTTGAGTTTGACGCGTTATACAACGTGTATGCTCCAAGCGGCTACGAGCAAACGGCACGGGATCTGGCGCGGCAATTTCGCCCGGTGCTCGTAAAAGACGGCGCGGCTGCTTATGACATGGAATGCGTGGCGTATGATATCTACCTGTATCGTACCGAGCCGTTCGAGTTTACCGAAGCTTCCGTTCGCGAATTGCTCGGCATGGCGGAGGAATTAGAAGCTGTCGGCAGGGAAGTCGATGTTTCTGGCGGCGAGAGAATGACACCGAAGCGCGCCGTACCCGTATGGCTCGTTGCGATACTTGGGGCATATGTGGCGCTTGCAAGCGTGGGCGGCCTTGCGTCAACCTGGGGACAGGAAGGGAGTGAAAGGGACGTTCTGACCGTGGTCCTTTTCGTCGGTGCGAGTGCGATGCTTTTTATAAACGCGCTGCGCAAGCCGCAAAAATAACTGCAAGACGGATGTTATTGCGCTGCCTCCCGCCGGGTCTTTGGGCCTACCGGGAAGCAGCGCGTGTAAGTTGCCTTTCTTCTTGCTCGCGCTGTCGATCGCCTTACTTATTTCGGGAGTCGATTTGGCGCGCTTTGCGGAAGCTCGCGGCTTCGGCGGTTTGTAGCCGCCCAGCCGGGCGATTTTCTTCTGCTTGCCGTTAAGTTTTGGATAGAGCTGGGCCTTTGCTGTGGGGCTGGCGGTTCTGAAGAATTTGAGTAGCCGCGCGTTGTTTTGGCCGTCGACTGACTCCTTTTTAGGCACTGAAACCTCCGCCTAAAGAGAATTGGACAACACCTATAATTATACTACGAAAAAGAAAACCCGGCGCGCCCTACAAGGGGGCGGCCGGGAGTCCTTTTACGGATGCAGAAACCAGCGAGACGGATCTGCGAGAGAGCGGCTCGGGCGCGTCAGTTTGCCGAGTATCGTGTCGTACTCGCCAAATTCGAAGAGCCTGGACAGGATCTTCGCCGCCGTGTAAGCTCCGCTTCCCGCGAAACCGGCGCTGACGCCGCCTCTGATAAGGACGACCACCACTTGGCCGGCCTTATGTCCCTCAATCTCCAGCATGCTGGATTTGGCATCCGTCACGCTGGCGCTGGTCCAGACGGTGCCAGCGATGAGCTCGTCGTCGGTGATTTTTCTGGCTCCTTCGACGGCCTTTTCGGAGGAGGCCGCCGTGACGGTGACTTCCAGGATGTTGCCGGGCCGGCCGAGAAGGACCTTCAGCCCATCAGACGACAAAATTTCCACCTGGTCTGTCATGTGGCGCACCACCTCACGTGTCGACGTAAAAGAACAATAATATTATAAGATAATTACTATCCTGCGTCAATCTGACGACCTGTAGGTGACATGGTATGATGGAGGAATGAAAGCAACCTGGAAAAATACAACAATCGCAGAGGCACCTGAGGAAGACTTGATTCGGATCGAAGGGAACTGGTATTTTCCGCCGAGCAGCCTGCGGCGCGAGTACTTCAAAGAGAGCGATCACCGGACGTTTTGCCCATGGAAAGGCGAGGCGCATTATTACGACGTGGTCGTGGGCGGTGAAACCAATGAATTTGGCGCGTGGTATTACCCGCAGCCAAAAGACGGCTCAATCGAGCGCGTGAAGAAAGATTTTACCGGCTACGTTGCGTTTTGGAACGGTATTGAAGTAGAGGAGTAGCGCTTTTCGTCCTTTTGGACTCGTCAGCATAACTTACAGTTATGGAAGCGGTTCAACAAGCGAACCGCCGAAACACGCATCAGTTGGCACTCTGGTCGTTGTAGCCGTCGACGGCGGGAGGGAACTGCTGGTGAAGCGGAACGGATATGTCCGGCTCTTCGCCATCGTCCGAATCTTCGGCCAACACTGTCGCAGGCGCTTCTTCGTCTTCTCCCATCTCGGCCATGCTGTAGGCCGCCTCGGCTCTTTCGTAGGCCAGCTGGAAGCCTACCGGGTCGAGGGTGCTCCACTGGCTGCCGCTGAGGTCCTCCAGGACATTTTCGGCGAGGAGAAAGATGGGCTCGATCGGGACGTTGAGCCGCGGAATCAGAACCGTGATCTCGGCCTTCACGAAGGAAGAGGAGATCATGATCTTTTTATCCGTTGCATATCGCGTACAGCTGTTAATATCCGGTGAAACGCCGTCGCGCATCATGGTCATCTCGATCTCGTCGTTGAGTCGATCGAGCATGGAATAGGCTGAGCCCGCCGCGATACCGATCAGGTGAAGAACGATGTCGCGGTTCACCTCCCAATTCTGGACGATATTGCCCGAGTCGTAGTCGATGCGGATTGCGATCGACCCTTCGCAGGCGAGGGGGATCAGAACGGTCGCGAACGCAGGAAAGCTTTTGGGGGTCATAACGATCCGTTCTTCTCACGGCGTCAAGTTGCCACTGTGCGTCTTGTTTCGCACAAGATGAGAGATGCGGCCACGTGTGGGATGTGACGATATCTCTCACCTTGTAAGGTTCGCTTGTTATGAGGTGCGTACTCGATCCCTGAGGGGAGAGTAATTACTCCGAATTATAAAATATTTCTTTATATTAATCAATGGAGTCTAGGCAAATAAACAACATGTACCAGAGGTGCGTATGTTGTTTTGTGTAGTTTGTGTGCGTTATAATAAAGATGTCCTAACGTAATGGGAGGAATGTGTAACGACATGAACGACGATGAACAGCTGATCGAAACAAAAGATCCGTCTAATCCTTTGGCAAATTCACGTCCCTCCGCTTACGATCTGTTAGTCCGGCAAAGTAAAAAGCTTGGCAGTGTCGCGACGCGCGCCATCCACGGTGCCCGCGAGATTCTGACGAAGGAAATTCCTATGCCGTCGGCCGAACAATTTCTTGGTAACTTTCCGCACCGGTCGGAGTTGAAAAAACAACAAGAACTCGAAAATGCAGATAAGTTAAAGAAAGTCGTGAAGCGCTCCCATGAAATACTGGGAAGCGCCAATACGGTATTTCCGGTGACGCTGTTTCCGGATACCATCATTGTGGACCGGACGAAGCTTAGTATTATTCAGCGCGACTTCTTCTGGACATCCAACACGATCAGTTTTCAGATAGAAGATATCCTGAATGTTTCGTGCGGCATTGGTCCGATGTTCGGCTCGCTGACGATTGCCAGCCGCGTGATGAGCACCGTCGACCACTTCCGGGTAAACTACCTTTGGCGTAAAGATGCGATATTCCTCAAGCATCTTATTCAGGGGCACGTTATTGCAAAGCAAAGCAAACTTGAGACGGATCACCTGACGCGTGAGGAGATGGTGGAAACGCTTTGCGAGCTGGGAATGGACGCCGACCGCTAAGCGTACGCTATACTGGAATAATGATAACGTATTATACCGATGGGAGCTGCAGCCCGAACCCAGGCCCTGGTGGCTTTGCCGTGATTAAAGACATGCAGCCGGCCGTTCTTGGCGGCGACAGAGATTCGACGAACATTCGTATGGAAGGCAAGGCGATCATTGCGGCGCTGAAGGACGCGAACGGTGCCGAGTGCCAGATTTATACTGACAGCGAATTTTGGATCAATGTTATTATGAAATGGAGCCTCGGCTGGGAGAAAAACGGCTGGAAAAAGAAGGGCGGCGAGATAAAGAACCTCGATATCGTACAGGAAGTCTGCCTGCTATACCGTAGCTCCAACGCAACGCTGGTGTGGGTGCGCGGCCACAACAATGACCCGGGTAACGAGCTGGCGGACGAGTGGGCGAACAAAGCGCGCGAACAGCATTTGCAGGAGAATTAACATGGACGCGGCAGAGATTAACCGGCAGAAAGTCATGCAGCTGGCTACCGTCCGCGGTGAGCAGCCATGGATCTGCACTGTCTTTTTTGTTGTTTTTGGTGGCTGTTTTTATTGGCTGAGCTTGCCGCAGCGCCGTCACAGCAAGGAGATAAATGCTAATCCTCATGCGGCCGTGGCCATTGCAATCAAGCAAGATCTGCCGGTCATCGGCATTCAGGCTGAGGGCACTGTTTCGGCCGTTGAAGATGCTGCGGAAATGGAGGCCGTTCTTGAGCTGTATGTAGCTAAATACGATGCGGGCGAACAGTTTGCTAAGCGGTACAAAGCCGGCAAAAATCATCACGCTCTCTATAAATTGACTCCGAAAAAGGTGATGGCGTTTGATGAGGTGAACGCCGATGAGAATCCATACCAGGAAATAACAATCGTTAGCGAATAGCACACTTCATCTCGACAGTTGAACAAATTTGTTGTAGACTACAAAAGTTAACAATTCAAATATCAAGAGCGCGACGAGGGACTGGCCCGATGACTCGCCGGCAACCGGCCTATAAAAGGCAAGGTGCTAATTCCAGCCTGACGCGTTCAGGAAAGATATGAGCCTTTCAAAAACTCCTTTCTTTTTCCGTCGCCAAAGGGCAGATAGAAGGGAGTTTTTTTATGTCTGTTAAGCCGAATTACCGAACCGCCGAGAGCGTGTCGCCGAAACATCCGGATAAACTTTGTGATCAGATTTCAGATGCAATACTAGACGCGCACCTCGAGGAGGATTCAAATGCGCGAGTGGCGATCGATGTTGCTGGTGGCCACGGCCATGTATTTGTGACCGGCGAGGTGACGAGCGGTGCAAAAAGTGTCGATGTTACGGAGATTGTCCGCAGGATCGCCGGCAGCGACATGAACGTGTACGCGCACATCGTGGCGCAAAGCCCGGAGATCGCGCAGGGTGTCGATACGGGCGGAGCGGGCGACCAAGGGATTATGATAGGGTACGCAACGAGCGAGACGCCGGAATATTTGCCGCTCGAGGTGATTTTGTCGCGCAGGCTAAACGAGACACTGTACAAAATATGGCCATTTGACGGCAAGACGCAGGTAACGCTCGAAGACGATGTTGTTGCTTCGGTCGTGGCGAGCTTTCAGCATGCACCACAGGCGGAGCTGCGCGCAGCGGTTGAGAATTGGCTGCAAGATTATAACACGCGAGATGACGTGGAGCTGCATATCAACCCGAGCGGCGACTGGAACCAGGGCGGCTTTGACGCGGATGCCGGGCTTACCGGGCGCAAACTGATCGTTGATAATTATGGTCCGCGCATCTCCATTGGCGGCGGTGCGTTCAGCGGCAAAGACGCCAGCAAGGTTGATCGCAGCGCGGCTTACATGGCAAGGAAAATCGCAGTGGATTATCTGAAAAAACGCGGCGCGCAAGAGGTATTTGTGCGCCTGGCGTACGCGATCGGCGTGGCCGAACCATTGGAAGCAAGCGTGATCATCGATGGAAAGCACGAAGTGGTGCAGGGCTATGATCTGACGCCGCGGGGTATCATCAAGGCGCTCGATCTGCGCCGCCCGCAATTTGAAAAAACGGCGCGTTACGGCCATTTTGGGCATAACTTTACCTGGGAGAAATGAAAAAACACCCCGCACCGGGGAGCTGCCATGTGACAGCTCGACCCGGTGTGGAGCTCGATTTACACGCCGCCGTGGTGTCTCATAACCTCTTCTGTTATACCGAGGTTTTCGGTGATTTTTGCGATGGCCTCTTCAGGGTCGCCGCCCCCGATCAGTAGGATGGACAGGATCACCACCTCGTCACCTCCACGGATGCCGTCGGCGACGAGCATGTAATTCGCTTGTGGAACGACGAGCGCACTTTGCCAGTTTATGTCGCCGGGTGCGAAGTTCGCGAACGCAGTGGCGACAATTGCTGCAGCACTGGCAGGCGGCACGACGAGGTGGACTCGGGCTGTCTTAACAGCTGGCTGCCGTTTTCTCAACCAACGTGATTTCACGGGCGTCTCCGGGTATCGATGGAAAGGTCATATTATTTTAAACATTTTAAGTAATATTTGTCAATGTAGCGCTGGATACGTGCATGCGGTACAATAAAACGTAATTAGTAGCAAAAACGAAAGTTAGAATATGGAAACCGAAACACCGGAAACGACTGATATTTTTTTATGGGCAAATAATACCGATGGGATCAAGAAAGAACTCGACGTCGAATTCTTTTTGTTCAACAAAAACTACACGCCGTACAGCACTCATTTTTCGAGCGATTTGAACGCGCAGATCAAGCCGCTGTTTCTATACGATCTCATAAATTTCGTAAATATGGGCGCGGGCACCGGCCTTTCCGTTCGTGACTTTGAGCTTTCTGACGGCGAGGAAAACACGCTGCTTCGCACCGATCTCGTTAAAGTCGGCCGTGCTGAGACGCTCATTCATTTGATTGAAAAAGAACGGCATGACATCGTGGAATTTTCTCAGGAAGAGCACGAGTTCAAGCGCATCAAAGGAATCGTGGCGCGCTTTACTCGCAAGGAAGATCCGAAAAAAGCATTCTACGTGATAAAAGCTATCTCGCAGGGCAACGTGCTCAGCGGCGCGACCAGCTGGGAATTCCGCGACGGCAAATTCGGCGCGTTCCAAGCGGACGTCGGCCTTAAAATGCCGGACGACAACCAGGTGCTGATCATTGATAAAGACATTTTCGTTTTCAACCAGAACAAGTTCGAAAAGTTGTTCAACTATGACTACAAAAAACAAGCACTGGCCGATGTGAAAGTCGCGGAGATTGAAAAACAGTTTAAATTGAGCTTCCCGGACGGCCTGGACTTGCAGACTTTGGTGCGCGAGCGCAAGAAAATCGTGAATAAGCTGCAAAAGATGGAAATCGGCGCGGTGACGCAGGAGCAGGCGATCGAATATGCCGACGAAATGCAGCTCGAGCTGATGACCGATGACGCCGGCGCGATCATCATTATGGACGGAAACGATCTGGATACGTTCGTGAATCTTATCAACGAAGATTACATTGTGAGCGAAATTACTGGCAAACGCTACGAGATCAAGAGTAAGAAACTGCTCGATGACCCGGAGGGTGAACCGCCGCGCGGCTAGAGGTTTGCGGACTCATACAAACCGAGGACGGTGATTGCTGAGCCGTCCTTTCTTATGCGATTGGAAGCTTGTTTGAACTGCTCGGCAGTCGCTTCAATGTCGATGTAGAATTTGTATTTCCATGGAGTGCCGATTATTGGGCGTGATTCTATTTTTGTGAGATTCGCTCCGGTCTCAGCAAAGGCCGACAGGGCTTTTGCGAGCGCGCCAGGCTGATGGGAAGTGACAAGAACGAGGGAGGCTTTCGTGGTTTTTGCACCGGGATTTCCACGCGGATTAAGCACCAAGAAACGCGTGAAGTTTTCTTTATTGTCTTCTATGTTTTCGGCCAAAATCGGCAAGCCGTGAAGCTTGGCTGCGCTCCGGCCGGCAATAGCTGCTGCCGTCGGATCGTTTAACTCTTGGATGTGTGCAACGCTGGCACTCGTGTCGTGATACTCAATGCGTTCGGCGTGCGGAAGATGTTCGTCCAGGTATTGGGCGCACTGCGCTAACGCAACGGGATGAGAATAAACGCGTGTTATCTGATTAAGAGATGCCCCGGGAAGTGCGATCAACTGCTGTTTGATACGAAGGTATATTTCGCCAACGATTGGATAGCGGTAGGCCTCAATTAAACCGGACACTTCGTCGATTGACCCATAAAGAGAATTTTCAATGGCAACAATTGCCATTTCAGCGTCACCCCGCCGGACAGTTGCAAACACATCACCGAATGTTTCGGCGGGGACAATTTCAACGGCTGTTCCGAACCATTTCTGAGCTGCTTCGTGATGAAATGAGCCGGCTTCTCCCTGGATTGCAATGCGCATACTGCCTATATTCTAGCATGGAGTGGCGGCTTGTATCTCTAAGAAAATTGGCAAGCTTCAGGGGATATTGTAAAATATACCTATGAAGATACAGCCGTTCGAGCAGTATGTGCTGGATTGCTATCAGAATGGCGAGTTCGACGTGCCTTCAGTTGAATTTGTGGCTGCGTCGGATGAGATAGGCAGCCCTCGGGCGGCTACGTTCATTCGCAGAAAGCTTGGCGATTCTGCCGTTACTGAGTCTTTGGGGCTATTTAAATATACGCTCGTTCAAAGTGATGAGAGTACTGTTACTGCGAACGTATCTGAAAATGGTGTTCGCGTGATATCAGAGCAGCGAGGAGGTAATAGGTTTGTCACGATGATCCACGAAGATGGAAGCATGAAGACGTTCCGGCTTGGTGATCCTTCGAATCTTGGTCCGGAAGAAGAATCTGAGTAGGCGTGAGGCCGGGTCAGGTTTTCTCTGCTATACTAAAAGGAATGGATCAGGGACTTGCGCTCGAAATCATGCTTTCAGGTGAAAGCGTGCTGCTTACCGGTCCGGCGGGGGCCGGAAAGACTTTCGTATTGAATCAATTTATCAAGCTTACTAAGGGCGAGGGCAAGCACGTTTCCGTTACGGCCACGACGGGCCTTGCTGCGACGCATCTTGGCGGCACGACGATCCATAGCTGGGCGGGAATCGGCGTGGCGGACAGCTTACCGCAGGGATTTGCCGAGCATATAGCAAAAGGCCGGCGCGAGATAATTGAGAAAACCGATGTGCTGATTATCGATGAAATTTCTATGCTGCATGACTACCGTCTCGATATGGTGGATGAAGCCTGCCGGCTGGTACGCCGAAAAGATGAACCGTTCGGCGGTATTCAGATTATAATGAGCGGCGACTTTTTCCAGCTGCCGCCGATCAATCGTGGCGAGGCGCGTGCCGGCGGCTTTGTCGTGCATAGCAACGCCTGGCGCGAGCTTGATCCGACGGTGTGCTATTTGCAGGAACAGCACCGCCAAGATGATGAAGCGCTCCTGGATATTCTGAACGCGCTCCGTGCGGGCGAAATTCGCCGCCATCATGCCGAAAAATTGCTGGCGCGGGTTGATGAGCAACCGCCGGAAGACGCGGTGCTGACCGAGCTGCACACGGTAAATTTCGACGTAGATCGACTGAACGAAAAGAAGCTCGACGAACTTCCCGGCGATGAGCTTTTCTACACCCAGGCAACGACTGGCAGTGACAATTACGTGGGGAATCTCCAGCGGTCGGTGCTGGCGCCGGCTGTGTTGCGACTGAAGAAAGGCGCTCTGGTAATGGCGGTGAAAAACGCGCAGGACCGAAGGTATGCAAACGGCAGCCTGGGCACGGTGATTGATTTTGAGCCGGATACCGAGTACCCGGTCGTTGAGTTTAGAAATGGCAAAACCGTCACGATGATGCCTGATACCTGGGAACTTCGTGACGGCGATAAAAAACGCGCCAGCATTACGCAGATTCCGCTGCGGCTCGCCTGGGCGATTACGGTGCATAAAAGCCAGGGTATGACGCTCGACGCGGCACGGATCGACCTAAGAAAAGCATTCGTTGAAGGCATGGGATACGTGGCCTTAAGCCGAGTAAAAAATTTGCACAACCTGTATTTGACAGGGATAAACCGCATGGCACTTCAAGTCAGTGAAGACGCGCAGGGCATCGATGGCATGTTACGGACCCGTGCGAAGAAAGACGCAACAAAATTTGCACACCTTATAAAAAACATCGAAAAGCGCAAAGCGGCACTGCCGAAAAAAGTAAAATCCGGAACAGGAACAGGCTGGGCGGAAAAAATCGCCAAAATGCGCGAGACATACCCGAATGCCTACAAGCCATGGCAGCCCAGTGACGACGCGACGCTTAAACAGGATTTTCAAAACGGTGTTTCAATAAAAGAGCTTAGCGATAAGCTTGGCCGCCACGAAGGCAGCGTTAAGATGCGCCTCCAAAAACACTTTGGCGAAGACGTCGTTTTATAAAAACGTACTTTCTTATTTTAGGCGAGCGATTTTGATACTGCCATCGGAAACGTAGAACGTCCGGACCTGCTGTCCGCGGAAGCGCAGCTTTTCGCCGGGCTCGCTCATGTGAATCTCGCTGACGGCGCCGATTTCTTCAAGTGTAGCAATGATGTAATCGCGCTCCCGGTCAGATTCGTGGCTGCCACCGTGGGTGAACTGGCCGGTGTGCCACTGTATGTCGAGCGGCCGCGTTTCTTCGGTGGCGGCACCGATCCACATTTCTTTTTCGCCAATGAAAAGGTGGCGCAGCTTCTGTGACCAGAACATAAACGCACGGTGATGTTTTGGATTGGTATGAAGCGGCGGCTCTTCGAGGCGCCAAAAGCGTACGTGGTGACGGGTGCGCGGGCTCATGCGGCCGTTCGTTGGGATTTCAAATCCGATATCATGAGGCCGATTGAAGAGATAGAGATTGCTTAGTGGTGCTTCGGGATAGCGAACGTTAAAAATAAACGCAACTACTTCGCGAAGACCATTTTTAAATGTCAGCGGGTCGGCGGTATGCCAGCCGGCCTTGTTCATGAGGCGGATCAGGTGGGCGCGGTCTTTAACGATCAGTGCGATATTAACCGGATCCGACGGCCAGCCGTCGCCGGTCGTGACGTACAGTGGAATGTGGTCGGGTTTGATGAAAATGCGGAACAGGCGGATAAGCAATGGAATAATGCCGTAGGCAAAGGCGCAGTACAGAAGAAAAATAACGATAAACGCCGGCAGCTTCTCGTGAATGTACGGATACACCTTTGTAATGGCAAACCACGCCAGGAAAAGCCCTAGCGCGAACAGCATCATTCGCCAGAGGAGGCGAAACAGTACTCCGATCATTCCTTTATTCTACACCACGGAATGTGTCGTATAATAGGGAAGTATGCAGAAAAAGCCAAATTTGACGTTTTCAAAGAATTTTCTATGGGGAGCGGCAAGCAGTGCACATCAGGTAGAGGGGAACTTGCACAACCAGTGGACGGTCTGGGAGCTTGAGAATGCCAAGTCGAAGGCCGCGCAGGCACCACACCAGTTGGAGGATCTCGATTCCTGGGCGGAAATAGCGGCAGAGGCGAAAGACCCGGACAGTTACGTTTCAGGCGAAGCCACCAATCATTACAATCGCTACGAAGAAGATTTTGATTTGCTTCAAAAGATGAATATGAACGCCTGGCGCTTCAGTATTGAATGGTCGCGGGTCGAGCCGGAAGAGGGCGCGTGGAACGTTGAGGCGATCGAACATTACAAGCAGTACGCGCTGGAACTTAAAAAGCGCGGCATTGAGCCGATCGTGACACTGTTTCATTTTACGCTGCCGGTGTGGTTTGCGGCGCGCGGTGGGTTTGAAAAGCGCGCCAACGTGCAGTATTTTGTACGCTTTGCCGAGAAAATCGTGCGCGAACTCGGCACGAGCGTCCGGCTGATTATTACAGTAAATGAGCCTCAGGTATATGCGGGCGAGAGTTATCTAAGGGGTGACTGGCCGCCAAACGTAACGAGCAAGACTACGTACTGGCGCGTACTGAACAATCTCGCGCGCGCTCATAACCGCGCGGCCGACGCGATTCACGCCATCAACCGCCGCTACCGAGTGTCGGTAGCGAAGAATTCATCGTATGTCTATGCGGGCGACGACGCCTGGCTCAGCCGGAAATATGCTGGCCTGCTGCAATATGCAACCGACGATTATTTTTTAAAGAAGGTCGCGCGTAGATGTGATTTTCTCGGTATGAATTATTATTTCAGCGACCGCGTATATGGTTACCGCGTGCACAATCCGGACGAAAAAGTGAGTGACATGGGCTGGGATTTAAGTCCGGCGAATATTCAGTACGCTTTGGAACGCCTGCACGAAAAATACCATTTGCCGATAATTATTACCGAGAACGGCCTGGCGGACGCGAGCGATACGAACCGCCAGTGGTGGATTACGCAAACCCTGATCGGTATGCAAAAAGCGATAGACAGCGGCGTGAAGCTGGAAGGTTATTTGCATTGGTCGCTGACCGATAATTTTGAATGGGACAAGGGGAGGTGGCCGCGTTTTGGGCTTGCTAAAGTGAATTATGATACGCTGGAGCGAGAACTTCGGCCGAGCGCCGTTTGGTTCGGCAAAGTTATTAAACATCTGCGGGAGAACGCGAAATGAACGAACCGGATGATCGGCAAGAGCCGAAAATCGTAGTGATTGGCGGCGGAACGGGAAGTTTTACGCTGCTGAGCGCGCTTAAAAACTACTCGCACTCCATCACGGCGATCGTGAACATGGTTGATGACGGCGGCAGCACCGGTGTGCTACGTGATGAGCTTGGAACCCTGCCGCCGGGCGATGTACGCCAATGCTTGGTGGCACTGAGCGATTCGCCGAAGGTTCGCGACCTCTTCAATTATCGCTTTGAGGAAGGAACGTTCTCTGGCCATGCGTTTGGCAACTTGCTGCTCAGCGCGCTGGAAAAAATGACCGGAAACTTTTCGGAGGCGGTGGAAACGGCATCTGAAATTTTGCGCGTGAACGGCAAGGTCGTGCCGGCAACGCTCGACAACGTGCGCCTTAAGATGGAGTGGCCGGAAGCGAGCGTTATTTTACATGGCGAGCGGGTAATCGACGCGGAATACTTTGCCAACGATCCGCGCCGTGCGTCGCTTTCGCTTGTGCCAAGTGCGACTGCAAATCCCGATGCGCTGAACGCGATTGCCGAGGCTGATCTTATTGTCGTGGCGCCGGGCGACCTCTACACGTCGCTTGGCCCGCTGCTCGTAATCGGCGGAATTGGCGAGGCTCTCTGCAAAACCGACGCGACGATTACTTATGTTGCCAACCTGGTAACGAAAAAAGGCCAGACCGAAGGCTTTGCCGTAAGCGATCACGCAGGCGAGATCGAACGGTTTGTCGGCTGTGAATTTCTCGATAGCGTTCTCTATAACAAGCAGCAGCCGGACGCCGAGTTGGCGCGGCGTTATGAGGAAGAGGATGCCTATCTCGTGCCGATCGACGCCGACATTTTGGCAAAGAAACACTACAGGGCGGTTGCCGGCGATTTCCTCGGTGCGGTTGCCCAGGCTCATAAAACGGAGGCGGCTGTGCCGGTGACACGCTCCCTGATTCGTCATGACGCGGCGGCGGTTGCCAGCGCAATAATGGAACTCTATAATGAAGGCCATGCAGAGTAATTCTGACTTCCACGATACGTTTTTCGTTTTAGACTTTGACCGATGCACTGGGGACACGGACGGAATTCAGGCCGTGCTTGAAGAAGTAATTCTGCGTGAAACCGGCATTCTTCCCGAAAAATTTCATGAAACGCGCGCTCGAATTGAAGCGTCCGGTCGGACGTTTGAGACGATTCGGCATCTCCATCATCTTCTGGAAGGGGCGGAAAGTAATATAAGCTGGCCGCAAATTCGTAAAAGCCTTGTTGAGACGTCTAAAACCCGAGATCTGCTATTGCCGCATACGCGCGAGCTGCTGGACATTCTTGACAAGCGCAATATTCGCTATGGCATTATCACGTATGGCGTTGAAGAGGCGTGGCAACTGACGAAGCTTGAGGTGGCTGGGCTACTTGATGTGCCACACCTCGTGACACACATTGAGAAAAAGGGCGAGCTTCTGACGGGCTGGAAGCAAGACAGCGGGAAATTTATCGTGCCGCCGGCAATGAGTAAGGCATTTCAGGCCATTGAAGTTTCGGAGATTGTGTTTCTTGACGATAAGGCGCGCAGCTTTCAAGGTATTCCGGACGGCGTGCGTGGTGTGCATGTGATCGCTCATGGTGGCAACAAACTTCCAGTGCAGCAAGGTGATGTGCCTCCGCAGGTAACAGACGTAACAGGGATAGACGGCGCAATAAAGCTTCTGTTCGGATAGATTATACAAGTGCACATTGTTGACAAAGTATAAGCATTATGCTAAGTTAAGTGTATTATGACACCAAAAACAAACATTAACAATGAAGAGCGCGCCATGGACGTCGAAGCCCGGGCAGCATCGCACATTTCACAAGATCTTAAAAACGCCGTTCTGGTCGTTTCGCTTGTGGCGAACCTGTTTATCTTTACGGCATGGTTGGCGGTGCAGGTAACGTCACGATACGACGCGCAGCTTGCCAGCTTTTTGTTTAACTGACAACTGGTAAAACATAGCCAAAAATACCACAATCAGTCCGATCGTGGTATTTTTTAATACCCCTGTAAATGCCTATGGTTATCCACATATCTGTGGATAAAGTGGAGCGAATGCCGCGCCCTGGGGTAAAAATGGGGGTTGTCGTGGGTAATTGTGGGTATTATAGTAAGGCCAGTGGAAATAAGTGGGTAACCCCACCAAAAACAAACACCACTGTTTAAAAAATAATCAACGCGAAACGTTCCCAGGTGGAACAGAAGGCACCCTGAAAGCGAATGGATTATTTCGAACGCAAGCTCGATGACAAACGCCGGTTAACTATACCGACGGAGCTTCGAAATGAATTCGCCAGCGGCGTCGTTCTGACCAGGGGCTTTGGCCAGTATCTTCATCTGTACCCGCAAAATGTGTGGGATAGGGAAGTGGAACCGGCGCTGGGCGGCAGCATTCTCGACGAGAAGGTAGCCGACCTCAACGTGAGGTTCCGCCGTGGCAAAACTAGCGACGCGCTCGACCAAAAGCAGGGTCGGGTGACGATCGAGCAGCATCTGCTTGATTACGCTGGGATTGACCGGGAGCTGGTAGCGGTGCGGGCGGGCGCTTATTGGCGAATCCTGCCAGCAGATGCCGACGTGTAGATTGTTCCATTGCTTGTACTTTAATAATTCGGACCAGATAGTAAAGATATAAACTCTCGAGGTCAACTATCTGGCAGTACGGACAGTGGATCAACGGCACCACACTAAAAAACGCCGACGCACCTTACTCTAAACACAACACCTCCCAAAAAAACTCCACCTCACACATAAGTCTCTCAACCGAAGCGTTTTATGAGTTACGCAGTAACCGTTTTTATACGCTTCGGACACTTATACAAAAACAAACACACCCAAAAAACAAAAACGTCCTGCTGTCAGATAGGTGATCTCGAGCAGTATCATGATTATCCTGTTATAATCAAGTTACTGATGAGTATCAAAGAACATCCACCACATTTACATGTTCCGGTTTTACTAGATGCGACACTTGAGCTGCTGCAACCAAATTCGGGCGAGAATTATCTCGACTTGACGGCTGGTTACGGTGGCCATGCCCGGCGCATTCTAGAAAAGACTAAAAACTATCGTGATTCCGTTCTGGTTGATCGCGACGATTTTGCTATTGCAAATCTCAGCGAATTCAGCGAGAAGGGCGTCACGCTGCTGCATACCGATTTCGTCAGCGCCGCAAAGCGTCTGAGCGAAAAGGGGAAGCAGTTCGA
Source organism: uncultured Candidatus Saccharibacteria bacterium (assembly GCA_946479025.1). The sequence continues at coordinate 23,904 of CAMLDM010000009.1, forward strand.
TATTGTACTTGTTGATTTGGGGGTGTCGTCACCACAACTCGATCAGAGCACGAGAGGGTTTTCCTTTACAAAAAATGGTCCGCTGGATATGCGCATGGATCGTCGCCAAGAGCTATCAGCCGAAACGCTGGTGAATACAGCCTCGAAAGACGAGCTTGTGCGGATTATTACGGAATATGGTGAAGAGCCAACCGGCTTTGCCAGGCGTATTGCCGAGGCAATCGTCGCCAACCGGCCATTTAGTAAAACGGAAGAACTCGCCGATCTGATCAAAAAAGAGTATCGCGGCCCCTGGAAGAAAATCCATCCGGCCACGCGCACCTTTCAAGCGCTCCGCATTGCGGTCAACGAAGAGCTACGGCAAGTCGAAGAACTGCTGCCGCTGGTTCCAAAGCTTCTTAAAAAGGGCGGACGGATCGGCATCATCAGCTTCCACAGCCTGGAGGACCGGCTAGTAAAGCGATATTTCGCCGAACAAAAAAACGCCGGCTACGAAGCCGAGCTCGAGATTCTGACCAAAAAACCGCTTGCAGGGGATATTTACGACGTTCACAATCCGCGGTCACGAAGCGCAAAGCTCCGTGTCGCTGTGAAAAAATAAAACAAAAAGAGGAAAGGGCAAAACACCATGCCAGTTCACATCCCGGTACAAAACGCGTCAGTCGAAACACAAGTGACTGTCCGTTTTAACTAACCCCTTTGGTACGTCCGTCAAGGCGGCGGACGTACCCCAAAACAAAAATAAAAACAGAAGAAAACATATGTCTTACTCACGAACACAACAGTTTAGTTCTCGTCGCCAGGGCAGCTGGAACCGCAACCAGAATACCACCCGCTTCGCGTCGAACGTGAAACTTGGCCCTGTGACACATACGGTGCTCGTCGCCCTTATGATTACGGTGCTCGGTTTGATATACTTGACTCAGGCTACGCGAGCGACAAGCTACGACTACGAGGCGCAGAAGATTGACAGCAAAATCGCCGATCTGACCACGAAAAAAACCGACCTCGAGGTAGAAAACGCCCGCCTGACAGCGCTCGACAACGTTCAGAATTCCAGCGTTGCAAAGGCTATGACAAAACCTGCCCACACCGACTACGTCAGCGAATAGGGGAACATATGCAACTAGACTTGAAAAAAGGCAGCCGTCCGCGAACTCTCGCCATCATGACCCTTGTCATCATGGCAGTTTTTGTAGTTCGGCTGTTTTATTTGCAGGTCATCCGGCACGATTATTACGTGGCGCAGGCCAACGCCGAGCAGCTGAAGCAGCTGGTTATCCCGGCAAAGCGTGGCGAGATTTATGCCATGGACGGCGGTACGCCAGTAAAAATGGTACTGAACGAAACGGTCTATACGGTATTTGCTGATCCGAAGGTGGTGGACGAGCCACAGAAAATGATCGACCTCATCCACCGCGTTGCGGGCGGCAACGCACGGCCAGATCTTGATAAGCTGCTCGCGCAAAAAGAGTCGCGTTATCAGATTCTTGCAACGAAGGTAACGCGGAAACAGGCAGAGATGATGAAGCAAGAAAACCTCCGTGGTCTTGGTTTTCAGGAAGAAACGCAGCGTGTTTACCCCGAAGGGAAGCTGGCGGCACAGACACTTGGCTTCGTAAATAATGAAGGCGTGGGTCAGTACGGCATCGAGGAAGCGATGAACGACCAGCTGACCGGCCGTGACGGTCTGCTGCAGTCTGTAACCGATGTGAGCAACGTGCCGCTTACAATCGGCGACAAAAATATCAACAAGCCGGCAAAAAATGGCCAGAATATCGTTATGACAATCGACCGTAACGTGCAGGCTTATGCTGAAAAAGCGCTAGCCGCCGGATTGAAGCGGTCCGGTGCGACCAATGGCAGTGTCATGGTGATGGATCCGCAATCGGGCAAGGTGATGGCGATGGCAAACCTGCCGACGTACAACCCGGCAGACTACGCGCACGTTACCAATGCGGCGGCATTCAACAACGCGACCGTCAGTGCGCCGTACGAGCCGGGCTCCGACGTGAAGACGCTCACTATGACCGCCGGGCTTGATAAAGGCGTCGTACGGCCGAATTCCACTTACAACAACACCGACTATATAAAGGTTGAAGACCGCACGATCAGCAACGCCGAAAAAGGGCAGACCGGCAATATTACGTTTCAGCACGCGCTAAATTACTCGCTTAACACCGGCTTTGTGACCGTGGCCGAGCGACTGGGCGACGGCCACAACATCACACGCGGTGCACGCGATATCATGTACGATTATTTTCATAACAAACTCCATCTAGGCGAACGCACGGGCATTGAAGTGGCGAACGAAGCCAAAGGTATCGTCATTCCTCCGACCGACCCGGACGGCGGCGCGGTGCGCTATTCCAACATGGCGTTCGGCCAGGGGCTTGATGTAACGATGGTGCAGGTGTGCGCGGCCTTCGGTACGATTCTAAACGGCGGCACCTACTACACGCCAACGGTGCTCGCAGGTACGATAGCCGACGATGACGGCACGTTCGTTCCGGCAGCACCGAAGCCGGCTCAGCACAATGTCATTTCAAGTAGCACGTCCAATGCGATCCGCAAAATGATTCATGATGCGCGTGCTGCGTTTTACGCGGGCAAAGACAAGCATGGCTACTACATCGGTGGGAAGACGGGAACCTCACAGACGATCGAAAATGGCCACTATGTTGACAACCAGACTGTGGGAACATACCTGGGGTTCGGCGGAAGTAACAACAGCCCAAGCGGTCCTAAGTATGTCATAATGGTTCAGGTATCGGGCAAGGGAATGAACCTTGCCGGCAACAAGGACGCTATGCCGATTTTCACGGATATCTCCAACTGGATGCTTGATTATATGAAACTCCAACCGAAAGGATAAGAAATGACCTTAATTGAACTAACTCACGAACTGAACGGCACGTTCCTGCTGAGTGTCGGCGCATTCGTGATAGCGATGGTGCTGACACCGGTATATACGTTCGCGGCCTACCGCTACAAGTTCTGGAAACGGCAAAGGAGTACCAGCACTACGGGTGAGAAGTTGGAGGTTTTCACGAAGTTACACGCTGATAAATTTAAGCGGAATATTCCGACGATGGCTGGCGTAATCGGCGTTCTTGCGATTACCGTTATGACGTATTTTTTCAATCTCGATCGCGCGCAAACGTGGCTGCCGCTTGCCGCGCTTGTCGGCGGTGGGGCAGTGGGACTACTGGACGACGTTATTAACATCCGCGGCCAAGGTCTTGGCGTAGCAGGCCTGCGCTCGAGTTTAAAATTTGCCATGATCACGGTTTTGGCGTCGGCGCTTGGTTGGTTTTTCTTTGTAAAACTAGGGTACAACAGCGTGCATTTGCCATTTCTTGGCGATTTGGTGCTGGGGTGGTGGATCGTGCCGCTGTTTGTTCTGGCGGTCGTTGCAACCGGTAACGCCGTGAATATCAGCGATGGACTCGACGGCCTGGCTGGTGGGCTGCTCACCATAAGTTTCGGAACGTTCGGTGTGATTGCGCTTTTGCAGGAACACATGCTTATATCCGGGTTCTGTTTCACGGTGGTCGGGGCGCTGCTGAGTTATCTTTGGTTTAATATTTATCCGGCCAGGTTTTTCATGGGCGACGTGGGAAGCTTTGCGTTTGGAACGAGCCTGGGTGTCGTGGCTATGCTGACAAACACGCTGTTTTTACTCCCGATTATCGGCATAATCTTCGTGGTTGAGGCGGGCTCGAGTTCCATTCAAATCCTTAGCAAAAAACTTTTTCACCGCAAGGTTTTTCTTTCGGCACCGATCCACCACCACCTAGAAGCGAAGGGCTGGCCGGAGACAAAGGTGACGATGCGCTTTTGGGTGATTGCCTGCGTGGCTGGATTTATGGGGATTCTTTTGGCGCTTGCCGGAGGTCACGTGTAGCATGATGCAGGTAAGCAGAAGGCTCGGAGCCAGGGTGAGCGGCGCGGCGGAAACGCTGGTTCGCCGGCACCGCCCGGATTACCAGATTGCGCTCTACACGGGGCTTCTGATGCTGCTTGGCCTTATTATTATGTATGCCATCGGGCCACAGCGCGCGAACGTACTGAACAATGCGTACGGCACCGATTATTACACCAGCACATATTTCTTCATCAAGCAGACGGTGAGCCTGCTGCTCGCGCTGGTAACGTTTATTGCGCTTGCGACGATACCGTACCCCTGGATAAAAAAGTACGCTGCTAAAATTCTGCTTGGCGGTCTTGGTGCCTGTGCGCTACTCTTTCTTCTGGGTAATATGCTGCACTCGGGGGTAGCGCAGTGTAGCCTCGGGGCATGCCGCTGGTTTGACCTCGGGCCGCTGGGCAGCCTGCAGCCGGCTGAGCTGTTGAAGTTTGGCATACTGGTATTTTCTGCCGGCTTTTTGGGAATGCGAATGAAGCAGGGTCTGGTGGATGATCTTCACAAAACACTGATTCCGCTCGGCGCGCTTATGCTAGTGGCGGTTTTCTTCGTGATCGGACTACAAAAGGACATGGGGACCGGCATCGCCATGATTGCGATCCTTGCGGCAATGATGATGGTAGCTGGCGTGAGCAAAAGGATTGGTACGATCCTACTGGGATGCGCGGTGTTGCTTGGCGTCGTGATGATTATTATCGCGCCGCACCGTATTGAACGCGTCGTGACGTTCTTGCAAGGGGATAACGCCGCTACTACAAGCGATGCCGACGCGTCGAATTACCATATTACGCACGCCAAAATCGCAATCGGCAGCGGGGGGCTGCTCGGTGTAGGGATCGGCAACAGCGTTCAGGCGACGGGCTATCTGCCGGAGGCAATCAACGACTCAGTATTTGCGATCATGGGTGAGACGTTTGGGTTTATTGGCCTCACGGTGATTTTATTGCTGTTCACGGCGCTGCTTTTGCGGCTGTTAAAGCTTGCGGATTATCTGCCCGACGTTTGGATGAAGCTGGCGGTTGCTGGCGTGTTCGGCTGGCTCGGGTCGCATGTTATATTAAATGTAGCCGCCATGATCGGCGTATTTCCACTTACCGGTATTACGCTACCGCTGCTCAGCTTTGGTGGTACCAGCATGATATTTATCGCCGGGGCGCTGGGCTTAGCATTCCAGTTGTCGCGTTACACCGTTCATGGATCAGTAAACAAGGAGAAAAGTTATGAGAATCTTGGCAGTCGGCGGGGGGTCGGGCGGACACGTTACGCCGGTAGCCGCGGTACTTCGCGAGCTTAGAAAGCAGGATCCGGCGGTTGAAATCCGCTTTTGGTGCGACCGCAAGTTCGCGCCCCAGGCCCGCGGAATCATGCATGATTTTGGTGGTTCTATACGGATCGAGACGATTTTTTCAGGCAAGTTGCGTCGGTACAACAACCTGCCGCTTTGGCGCCAATTGCTGCGGCCGGTAACTATCGTCGGGCCGAACATCCGCGACGGGTTTTTGGTACTGTGCGGGTTCGTGCAAAGCTTCTTCAAGCTGCTTTTGTGGCGGCCCGACGTTGTGTTTACCAAGGGTGGGTTCGTGTGTTTGCCAGTAGGATTCGCCGCGAAACTGCTAAAAATTCCGCTGGTTATCCACGACTCCGACGCGCATCCAGGGCTTACTAACCGCGTATTAGCAAAATGGGCCAGCAGGATCGCGACCGGCGCGCCGCTGAAATTTTATCCGTATCCTAAAGAAATTTCCCAATATGTCGGGATCCCGATCAATGAGAAATTTGTACCATATAGCGACGAGAGGCGCCGTGAGATCAAAGCGCAGCTTGGCGTCGACCCGAAGCGGCCGCTAGTAGTAGTAACCGGCGGCGGTCTTGGTGCGCGCCGCATCAATGAAGCCGTGGCGAAAAGATTGAGTGAAATGCTCGAAATAACCTCCGTAATTCTTATTTCCGGCAACGACCAGTACGATGAAATGCGTGCTACGACGCCTGAAGCTGATCCACGCTTTCAGCTGCATGCCTTTATCAGCGATGGCATGGCTGAAATGCTCGGGGCAGCCGACATTGTGGTAACACGGGCGGGCGCAACGACAATCCTGGAGCTTGCGGCTCTTGCGAAGCCGACGATTCTCATTCCGAACGGTTATCTTACCGGTGGTCACCAGCTGAAAAACGCCGCGGCGTACGCCGAACAAGGCGCCGTAGAGGTTATCGACGAGCACGAACTCGATGCAAATCCGCAGCTTCTGGTCGATATGCTATCGTCGCTTCTCGTGAACCCTACGCGCATGCGAAAAATGAGCCGCACCTTCCACGAGTTTGCAAAGCCGCACGCCGCCGTTCAGATGGCCGACATGATCTTAGCAGCAGCAAAATAACCGTAAGTTTGTTACAATTACGGTAGTAGTTATGGCTTTATTCTCTAAAAAACAGCAGCAGAATCTTCCACGTCGCCGGCAGGTACCGCAGCGCGCGGACGAACGTGCCAGCGAGAGCGATCTTGAGGAGCGGTATTCGTTTCGTCGTAACCGTACCATTACCGGCAGCGCTTCATCGCAGGTTACGAGCACTGGTGAGCTGAATGCACAGCTCAAGTCTCCCCGTGTGCAGGCGCACGAGCTTACGCAAAAGCGACGGCACATTGGCGCCGTGCTGCTACTAGTAATTATTGGTTCGTTAGTACTGTACGGCCTCGTCTCGCAGTTTACGGCTGGTGTAGTAGTGTCGGCGGGCAGCTTTTCTTTGCCCGCGAATTCCCGCTACGAACAGGCTATCCAATCATACCTCTCAGCGCAGCCCGTCGAGCGGCTTCGTTTTATGATCAATACCAAGCATCTCAGTGAGTACGTCCAGGCAAGAGTGCCCGAAGTCGCCTCTATAAGAGTGGACGGCGCGGCCGGGTTTGGCAAAACGGCGTTTACCGCCACTATGCGCCAGCCTATTGCCGGATGGAGTATTAACGGCCATCAGCAGTACGTAGACGGCTCTGGTACCGCATTCGAACAGAATTATTTTGCTACACCCTCTGTGCAGATTATCGATAAAAGCGGCGTCCAGGTACAGGCTGGACAAGCGGTCGCCAGCAACCGCTTTCTTAGCTTTGTCGGCCGTGCCGTTGCCCTCTCGAAAGAGGCTGGCTTCTCTGTTACCCAAGTGATTATTCCCGAAGGAACAACTAGGCAAGTGGAGCTGCGTCTCAACAGGGTAGGGTACCCTATAAAGCTTCTGGTAGATAGGGAACCGGCTGAGCAGGTTGAAGATATGGCCAGGGCGGTGCGGTGGCTACAGGCGCATCATAAGACTCCGAAGTATGTTGACGTGCGGGTGAGCGGCGAAGCCTTTTATCGGTAGGGTGGTGGATCACTCCCTTGCTCTCTTGAGAGTGTTCTATATTTGTTCTTTTTCGGTATCGAACTCAAAAACTATATTAAAATATACAAATAGCAAAAAAGCAAATATAGCAGAAGAGGAGAGTAGGAGGGGGAGAAGGGTAATAACAAATATAAAAATATAAACGACAGAAAAGTCAAAAACATATACAAACATATGGAAAGGATAAAAAGTCAAATACACAAATCGGACACAGGCTGTGGATAAGTTGGCATGTATGTAAATATGCGTGCATCACGCCGGTTTGCCGAGACACCCCCGGAAGGCCCAGGGCTAATTGGACCATGCGGGTGTGCAGTATTATAAGAACAAAATAAACACGAGAAACGGCGTCGCATCACGAAGTACCCTGTTGATAGTGGTACTTGGTGTAAATGTACCATGATTGAGACATATGTGTGTAATCAACTATCATTCTAATGTATAGAGTCGTAAAAGATATATTGTGCGAC
>CAMLDM010000010.1 GCA_946479025.1 uncultured Candidatus Saccharibacteria bacterium
GCTTGATTTTTTCAAGGAACCGGTGAATTTCCTGGTCAAACTGATCGATCGGCGTAGCGAGAACTTCCTCGACATCCCACCAGCGTACATCAGCAAATTTTCCGGGTTCAATAACGAACTTTGTTGATTCTTTTGCTTTCAGTAAATACCATAGTGACACGTCCGTGTGCTCGCCATGGCCGTTTGAAACGGTCGTCGTAATGAAATGCGGAACAGGCCTTCCCAGAAAAGCAGCCGAAATACCGAGCTCCTCCATGCACTCACGTCGTACGGTTTCAACCGGATCTTCATCCGGATCGACATGTCCACCTGCTGGCAGCCAGACTCTTGCAAGTAGGTGGTCCTGCAGTAGTATCTTATTTGCTTCAGGATCGAAAATGGCGAAGTAACTCACTAGGTGCATTGGCGGCACGTCGGGCTTCTGGATTCGATATAGCGGTGCGCCGCTTTTAATCCAGTCGATCGCTTTTTGGCGCTGTTCGGTTTCTTTTTCGTCGAAGGGTGTTATTCCCTCGATAATTCGTAACGTTTCTTCGCGTGTCATGATTCCTCCTTATAGCCGCTTCTTCTTTTCCTCTAGCATACACTATTTCCTGGCGTGACAGATGTGATATAATAAGTTTCGTAACTAAAGGGGCATAGTACAACGGCTAGTATAGCGGTCTCCAAAACCGTAGATTGAGGTTCGATTCCTCATGCCCCTGCCATAAAAGTACGTTTTGTTAAATTGAGCTTTAGGGCTCAGTTTTTCGTATAAGAGCGATATAATGGCGTTAGTGCTAGAAATTTTCATTAAATCCTTTCCAAGGTACGGTGCTGTCGTTGCGGTTCTAGTCGAATGGCTGGCGCTTATTGGCTTCTATGTTCTTAATCCATCGCACTTCAGTGGTCAATACCCGCTCAGCTACTTCGCAACTTTTCCGCAGACGCGGTACATATTTAGCGTTTGCTATACAATGGCCGCAATAAGTTTTTGGATATTTGTAAAATATCACCTGAGTAGTCGCTACCGTACGCCTACTAAAATGTTTACGCTATCAATGCTCGGCTTCGCTGCCGTAGCACTATTTCCTTTTAATTATGATAACCTCGTGTCATCGACGATTCATAACTTTTTGGCGCTATTCTTTTCGGTGACATTTATAGCAGGCATTTATCTCATGGGGAGGCGAAATCCTGACGGGCAACTTCGGCTGGTGTCGGTGATGACGGCTGTGGCAAGCGCCATATTTCTAGCGGCATTTCTGCTTATATCCAAGGGCAGTGCCTTTATTCTTCTATTTGAGGCTGGCTCCGGGGTAATTTGTCAATTGTGGATGATCTGGATGTCCTTCCACGCCTTTAGGCGTTAAAGATTCTACGTGTTTGCTTATGAATAGAATCCAGCTCAAAGCTTCAGAATCTAGTCTATGGCTAAAAGGTATATTTTCCCTCTTGAGCCCCTGTCAAAAAATATCCGCTCATTTTGACAGAAGGTTCATGTTCGTTCTTATGTGCTTATGCTAAAATAAAAGCATCATGAAAATTACAACGACTAAGCTGCGAAAGTTCAATGTAATAATGGCGGTCTTGCATGCTGTGCAGGGTGTATTGGTCTTAGCGCTGAGCCGGTCGTTTGATTTGCCCATATCGGGCAGCTATTTGGCGTTCAATCAGCAGACACAACGGCTCGAACCGGCTGCCGAGGGTTTGTTTAACCTCTCGCTGCCTATGCTTGTGGCCACGTTTTTCTTCCTGTCGGCCCTAGCTCATATTGTCATCGCGACGGTTTATTTCCGGTGGTATGAGCGAAACCTCAAGCGAGGCGTCAATAAGGCTCGTTGGATTGAGTATGCGGCGTCTGCTAGCACGATGATGGTGGCGATTTCGCTGCTGGTGGGCGTTTATGATGTATCGAGCCTTGGTATGATTTTTGCGCTCACGGCCATCATGAACCTTATGGGACTTGTCATGGAAGTTCACAACCAAACCACTAAAAAGACAAATTGGCTCAGCTATGGTATTGGCTGTTTCTCGGGCGCGGTGCCGTGGCTGGTGATCGCGCTTTATATGTGGATTGGAGCACAGAATGGCAGTAGTGCCCCCGCGTTCGTATATTGGATTTTTGTATCGATATTTATATTCTTCAATTGCTTTGCGGTGAATATGTTTTTGCAGTACAAGAAAATTGGGCCTTGGCGTAATTACTTGTATGGTGAGCGCGTATATATTATTTTGAGCCTGATCGCCAAATCATTGCTGGCGTGGCAGGTTTTTGCGGGCACATTACGGCCTTAGCCTCTCCTGGCTAAAACTAGTCGCTTACGCTTGCCTAAACTCCATACGATTACTAAACTTGGGGTATATTTAGGAGAAAGAATGAGTTTTGAGATTCCAACGAATAAGCCGCCGGTCGAAATTGAACGGAAATTCCTTGTAAGGAACCTACCCGAAGGTCTGGCCGAGTACGAGCACGAAGAAATCCGACAGGGTTACTTGGTGATTGGTGCGGATGGTTCAGAGACGCGGGTGCGGGACAGAGACGGGTTGTACACCCTCACTGTCAAGTCGAAGGGTGACCGCACGCGGGGCGAATACGAAATTGAAATTGGCGCCGAGGAATTTGAAACGCTTTGGCCTGCAACTGAAGGGAGGCGCGTGGAAAAGAGTCGTTTCTCAATTCCCCACGAGGGAGCGACAATCGAACTTGATATTTATTACGGTGAACTCATGGGTTTGGTTACCGCCGAGGTGGAATTTGATAGCGAGAGCGATGCCGACGGTTTTGAAATCCCAGCGTGGTTCAGTGATGAGGTGACTGACAATAAATCATTCAAGAACCAGCAGCTGGCCGAGAACGGGTTCCCTCTTTAGCTTGCAGATCTGAATCATCTACGCATTTCGGTTATACTTAGTATATGGGCATACGCGAAACCGTACTCATATCAGCAGCTGGGATTTCTAAACGATATCGCCAAGGACGCGAGACGATAGCGGCACTTGATGACGTTTCACTTTCTGTGCGTCAAGGCGAACTGCTGGCTGTTGTGGGGCCGTCGGGCTCGGGCAAAACCACACTGGCGCATATCGTCGGCGGCCTGGATACGCCCCATGAGGGCAGCGTTGAGGTGGCTGGGCATGCTCTGAAAAAAAGCAGCGACAAGCAGCTGTCTCGCTACCGGAATGATGAAGTGGGCTTTGTATTCCAGGACTTTGGTCTCGTTCCCCACTACACGGTTGCCGAGAACGTGGCGATGCCGCTCGTGATTGCCGGTATACGGCCGCGAAAACGGCGCGAACTGGTGGAAAAATACCTCCAGCTCGTGGGGCTTGAAGACCGTGCCAGTCAGCGTGCAAGCAAACTATCCGGCGGCGAACGCCAGCGGGTCAGTATCGCTCGTGCGCTGGTAAATCAACCGAAAATTATCATCGCCGACGAGCCAACCGGCAGTCTCGATTCAAAACGCGGCGCCGAAATCATGAAAGTATTAAAGTTGCTGAGTCGGGGGCAAGGCATAACTATTTTGATGGTGACGCACGATATGACGCTGGCGGCGCAAGCCGACCGCGTGGTTCATTTGCGTGACGGTAAAATTGCGAGGGAGGACACGCGTGCGACTAAGTGATTATATTTCTATCGCGCTAAAAGACTTGCGCCGCCAATTTATTCGCTCGAGCCTGACGATCATCGCGCTGGTTATCAGCACGGTTATTTTAGTAATAATGTCGGCCATCAGCTTGGGCGGCCAGCGGGCGATCACCGATCAGTTTGGCTCGGATGATTCACTCACCACGATTACCGTAACGCCGAACCAAAGCGCTGGTACGCTCAGTCCGTTCGGCAGCGTCCAGCAGGTCAATGCCGGGGCGGCCAAGCTGAACGATAAGGCTGTGCAGAATCTGGCCGGCCTGCCGCATGTTGAACTCGCCACACCACGGGCGAATATATGGGAATTCAATGACTTTTCAGTTGGCGATAATAGCAAGCAGTTTGTTTCGCAGGCTGAGGGCATTACGAAAAATGCGTGGTTGCCGCTTAGGGCCGGCAGCGGCTTTGCGTCAAACGATGAGAAAAATGTCGCTATACTAGGGCTCGCCTATGCCAAAGAGCTCGGCGTGTCACCCGAATCGCTGGTGGGGAAAACAGTCCGCATTACCACGCAAAAAGGCTACCGTGGCGTAGGTTCGGATATTCCCGGCGCAGCCGCTTCCAAACAGGAAAACGATACCTTTAACCAATCACTCACCACGATTAACGTTCGCATTGTCGGCGTGACCGATAGTGGTGCCGATCAAAATGGCCTGTTTATTCCGCTTGGCTGGGCGCGCGAAATACGGACGGCACGCTACGCTGGTGCCGACGGGGTGAAAACGGTCGATCAGCTGGCAAATGACGGCTACTCTACGATTCAGGTAAAAGTTGATACAAAAGACAATGTAAAAGCTGTTGCCGGAGACATAGAGCGGCTTGGCTACGGACAGATTTCGACGCTTTCGCAGATTGAGCGGCTGCAGCAATTCTCGGCAACGATGTGGCTAATACTCGGCGCGGTAGCGGTAACCGCGGTGATCGCGGCGGCGCTTGGCGTGGTAAATACGATGCTGATGGCGGTCTCTGAGCAGAGCTACGTCATCGGTGTGTGGCGGGCGGTGGGCGCTCGAAAAAGCGTCATCGTGAGGCTCTTTCTCGTAGAGTCAGGCATTTTGGGACTTGTTGGCGGAATTATCGGCACGGCAGCCGGTGTGATTATTAGCCGGCTCGTGAACCAGTACGTGGGTTCTCTGCTGGCGGCGCAGCATCTTGCGCTCACTAGTATTGCTGTTACGCCACTATGGCTCACTGCCGGCACGATTATTCTGACGACACTGTTTGGTGTAATTGCGGGCATGTATCCGGCATACCGCGCAGCCCGCGAAAGCCCGTCTGATGCGCTACGCCGCAGCCAGTAAATTGAAGGACTATTGCCGGTTTGCCATCCGTGCAAGATACACGCTAAATAAGCCCGGAATCGCAATAATGAGCGTGGATAGTACCGTGTGATTAAATACATACGCAATAGCAAGCACGCCGACGCCAAAGAACAGCTCGCCTTTGTTCGCTCGCAGCGCCTCCCAGGTGGAAACATAATTGTGGTCTTTTGGCGTGACAAGAAAGATCGATTTGCCGAACGCTGATTTTATTGAAGCGCGAAGGCTGGTGAAGAGCATCGAACCATACAAAAGAATCGTGTGGAACAAATACCACGCCAGACGGTGCGGCCGTAGTTTTCGCCCGTAAAATATGATGTCGTTGAGCATCGGGGCGAGCAAAAACAGCAGCGTCGGAAGCAGTAGCCATACCGGGTAAATTGTTTTGTAGTTGAACACCGGTAGCAAAATCACGTTAATGACAATATAGAGCATGAAAAACGCCGAAAGCGGTAAGCTGTAGGTGAACAGAATGATATCGAGTTTTTCGTACCATGTCATGTTGGAGCGGAAAATCCGCCACGTGTATTTTTTAATGAATTCCATGTTGCCCTGGGTCCATTTTGAATGGCGCTTTTTGAACGCGAGATAGCTGATCGGATACTCCTCTTCGCAGGTTATGTCGGGTGCGAACGCCGTGTAAAATCCTTTGCGCCGCGCTTCGATGCTCATGCAAAGATCTTCGGCCACAAGGTGTGGGAAGCCGCCCGCCGCTTCGTAACACTGCCGGCTGATCATGGCACCATGGCCGAGCAGCGAGAGAAATCCGTTGTAGTGTTTTACCGTTTGGTAGGTCGGCCAGTGAGAATTGACTCCGATTGAAAAAAGACGCATGAACTTGTTGCGGCTGCGTGTTGCGATGTGGTTTGCCTGCACGATTCCGGCGTTGTCGTAGTGCGCGAAGTAGTCAAAACAGCGCGTGATGAAATGGCTTGGAATAACTTCGTCGCTGTCGAGAATGACGAAATAATCATAATCGGCTGCCTGCAAGTAATGATTGAGGTTCCCTGCTTTAAAACCGACGCGATTTTTGCGGCGGATGACTTTGAGGTGGTGCCGCTGGGCAAATTCATCGACCTGCCGCTTGTACTCCTTATCGCTGGAGTCGTCGAGAATAACGAACTCGACATTTGGATAATCTTGACTCATACAGGCGGCCAGGCTTTCGCCGTTAAAGTCGTTGCACGTGCAGTAGACGGCCACGACTTTCATACGCGCCGCCTTGCCGAAACGGGCGCGCCACTCAGCTTGCGATGGAAGGCCGAATTTCCTCCGCTTCAAGAAGTAATAAAACGTGTATATCAGGTCTTTTGTGCCGTTGAGCCAAAAATAAACAATGAACGCCGTACTCATGATAACGAGCGAGATGACGAGCGGGCCGCGGCTCTGTGCCTTTTGGATTACCTCTATAAATGGCATAACTGTGAGCGACGTAAGTGCTAGCCAGCATAGGATGATTATTATGTACAATTGTGCTGATTTTCTCATTTCCCCCCTTCGCTAAATTTACCGAAAGCTAGCTTAACATGGACGAAAATGACAAAAATATAAATTATTTCACACTTTGGAAATAAGTGAGATTTTATCGTACCAGCTGGTGCTCGTATCCATCGTCGAGGAGGGCGTGCAGTTTATCGGTTAAAATGATGTAGCTCCGGTTGCGGTAAAACAGTACTTTTTTCGCGGCGAGCTTCTTCAGCTCAACGCTAACGGTTTCGCGCGTAAGGCCTGTAAAATTTGCAACGTCCTGCTGTGTGAGCGGCAACGGAATCTCCACGATATCTGTACGCACGTCACGTCCGAAACAGAGTGCGAGGTAGTGGATCGTGTAGATCACCTTCTCTGTTGCTTTGGATTGGCTAAGCGCGTTGATGCGCATTTGCTGATTGAGCGTTTCCTGAACGGAGCGCTCGAGCATATGAAACATGGCGCCGCCGTTCTTTTTAAGAAACCTGAGCAGTTCGCTTTTTGGCACGGCACGCACGCTGGCATCGCACATTGCCTCGTAGTAATACTGGGCTCCGCGTGTTTTTCCGAACATCCAGCCGAGTGGAAAGAAGTCATTTTTGAGCGTAAAGCCGACAGGTTTCTCCTCTCCTTTCGACGTAAGGTTGTAAGTTTTTACGACGCCGCTTTTTACGGCGAACACGCTCATCGGCTCGGCGTCCTGCTGTAAAATGACGTCGCCCTTTTTAAAATTTTTTACGGTAAATCGGTTAAGAAATGAGTTGAGACTATCCAAAGACCCCCCTAGGTTACGTTATGCTCATCTCTCTATTTTACAGCAGATTCCGTGTCCTATCATGCGTATATTATGAATGCATGGGGTATAATGAGGAGGTTATGAATAGCGATTTGCTTCTTTGGATTAATCACTGGGCGGGAAAAAACACGTTGCTGGACGGTTTCGGCATATTCTCGGCCACCTATCTGATTTATATTGTCTTTGCCGTTGCCGCGGCGTGCCTCGGATTCTGTGTATATAGGCGCGAATGGAAAGCGGTGATTTATTTTTGCGTCGCGCTTATTGCCTCTGTAGTTGTTTTAAAGATTATGGGACTGATGAATATTGATCACCGGCCATTCATGGACCATAAGCTCACTCAGCTTATCCCTCACGCCTCAGGACAATCGTTCCCAAGTGATCATACGACGGCAAGCACGGCTGTTGCGCTGGGCGTGCTGTTCTTTACGCGCTTTAAAAAGATTGGTATTGCCCTTCTCTTAGCCGCCTGTCTTATTGGTGTTTCGCGTATTTTTGTTGGCGTTCATTATCCGGCGGATATCGCCGGTGGTCTCCTAACTGGACTTTTAGGTTGCAGTTTGGTGGCGGTGACTAAGAATATTATCGAAAGCCGCAGGCCAAAAGCCGTAGCCTCCGCTTCACACGAAGAGTAGAGAGTCTTATTTAACGTCTTTTTTAACGCGAATGGCTCGCTTGAAACGGCGGTCAGCCTCGCTATCGGAGAAGCGCGCGATAGGCTCGTGAATGAAGATGCGGTCTTTCTTTTCTTTGCCGTCGTCGACTTCTTTTAGGGCATCAACAAAATACTTGTCAACAAGCCATTCTCGGCCCGGAGGCGTTTCGCCTACCACAGTGATACGCCACAGCTCATCGTCCCAGCGCTCGGCATACTTAATGCGAAGCGGGCGTGCCAAAAGCGTAGTGCCGACAGGCACGGTATTGATGATTTTTTCAATGGTTCGCTCACCGATGACGCGATCGCGCACGAAAACATCGACGGCGATCGTTCGCACGCCGCGTGGCGTCACATGGACGCTGGCAATTTGCTGGTTGTGTATCCAGATAACCTCACCGCTGATAGTGCGGATGCGCGTAGAGCGGAGGGTGAACCGTTCTACGACGCCTGCAACGTCCCAAAAAGGTTCGATTTTAATGTAATCGCCCACATTGAACCACTTTTCGACGATCATCGTTGCACCGGCAGTAATGTCACGAAGAAGTGGCCCGACGGTTTGACCGGCAACCACGATGAATACGGTACCTACTCCAATGGCGGCGATGCCGCTGCTTGCTGTCGGACTGAACATGCGCCAAGCGATGTATGCCACCATCGTGACGAGGGCGACGCGCACGATGGCGACGGTAACGCTTAGATACGTCTCTACCTGCCGCAGGCGGATCTGGCGCTCGTCATCGGACTCCTTATCGGAGTGGACAGCGACGACTTGGGCTAACTTAACGATTGCCTTTGCGATAAAGTGGCTGAGCCAGTACGCAACGACGATCGCGATCACGAGGATAAGGACCGAGCGGAAGGCGTTTGGCTGCGAAAAATAGTGTGTCACTTCGCTGAGTGATTTATCGAAGGTGTTTTCGTTTTGATTTGTCATCATGTTTATTTTACCGCTATGACCTTAAAAATGATATACCTTTTATAGCTTGCATCACCGGTACATATGCGCGAAATGCATAGAATGTGTATTTTTCTACAACTCATCCGTATTTAAGGTTGTAAAAGCATAAGGGTCGTTTTACAATGGTGGTAAAGCACAAAAGAAAAGGAGCGGTCGGACGCTTTGTCCGTAGGTAACGGCATGAACATATTAATGCTTGGGTGGGAGCTCCCGCCGCACAACAGCGGAGGGCTCGGCGTGGCTTGTTATCACATGTCTAAGGCATTGGCTCTTCAAGGTGCAAGCATCGATTTCGTCGTTCCCTACTCGGCCAAACACCCGGACGTTGAATTTATGACGGTACACGGTGCCACTAAGCTCGATCCTCTTGCCAAGTTCGGCCTGATGGGTGCGTATGACAGCAAATATCTTCGCCAGCTAGGCCTGGACGAAGTTGAAGCCGGTGACCTGCACGACATGCGCGGCGTTCAGAAACGCTACGTGAAGTTCGTTGAGCAGATGGTAAAACGGAAAAAGCCCGATGCAATCCATGCCCACGACTGGCTAACCATGGAAGCCGGCATGCGCGCCAAAGAGCTGTGCGACGTGCCGCTTATCGTGCATGTGCACGCCACCGAATTCGACCGTTCGGGTGAAAACAGTGGCAACCCGCTTGTTCACGAGATTGAGTATCAGGGATTAATGATGGCCGACCGGATTATCGCGGTAAGCAACATCACAAAAAGTATCATCGTGCAAAAATATAATATTCCGGCCGACAAGATCGAGGTTATATATAATGCTATCGACGTGGCGTCTCTAGGAAATTACGATTACGATCGCCGCACGTATAAATACCTCGAGCTGCTAAAAAGCGAAGGTTACACCGTCGTTTCCACCGTCACTCGGTTTACCATCCAGAAAGGACTGACGCATTTCATCCGTGCGGCTGCCCGGGCAAGCGAAAAGCACGACAAGCTGGTATTTCTTTTGGCCGGCGACGGTGAACAGCGCGATGAACTGATCCAGCTCAGTGCCGACCTGGGTATTGCCGACAAGGTATTTTTTACCGGTTTTGTCCGTGGTAAACAGTGGCGTGACGCGTATAATGTGGCCGATATTTTCGTCATGAGTTCGGTAAGTGAGCCGTTTGGCCTCACGGCGCTTGAGGCGGCGCATCATGACGCATCGCTTATTATCACGCGCCAGTCGGGTGTCGGAGAAATCCTACATAGCATTTTCCGTTACGATTTCTGGGATATCGACGTGCTGGCCGACCAAATGGTGGGAATTGCCGCCTCCCCTGCTCTTTCGAATGAACTCAGGCAGAACATCAAGCAAGAGTACGCCCGCATTTCGTGGCACGATGTCGCCAGAAAATGCATGGGCATGTACGACCGCATGAAAAACGGAGCGCACGCATGAGTAAACGGGGCATAGTTCTATACCTGCACGTTCACCAGCCGTGGCGCGTACGCAAATATAGTATTTTTGATACGGCCGAACAACACGACTATTTCGACGAGAGTAATCCTGATACCGATCGCAACAACGAGCGGGTTCTTCGCAAGGTTGCCGACAAGTCGTATCGTCCAATGAATGCCCTGCTTGAGAAGCTGCTGAAGGCAAACCCGGAGTTCAAGGTATCACTCAGTATCACCGGCACGTTTATCGAGCAGGCCGAAAAGTGGGCGCCGGATGTGCTCGATAGCTTCCGGCGGCTGGTGGATACCGGCCAGGTAGAGATCGTGTCGGAAACCTACTACCACAGCCTGGCATTTTTCTACAGCTTGCCTGAGTTTGAACGCCAGGTGCGAATTCACCGCGATAAGATCCGCGAGCTTTTCGGCATTGAAACCTCTGTTTTTCGCAACACCGAACTAGCGTATAACGACTCTTTGGCAAAATGGGCCGATGAATATGGCTTTAAGGGTATTCTGGCGGAGGGCTGGGATCCTGTGCTGGAATGGCGTAGCCCGAACCACGTGTATCGCCCTGCCGGCACGCAGAATATTAGTCTTTTGATGAAAAACTACCGCCTAAGTGACGACTTGGCATTTCGTTTTAGTAATCAAGCATGGGAGCAGTGGCCGCTTACCGCGGACACGTACAGCGAGTGGACTAACGCTTCGATCTCGGACAGTCCGCTGGTCAATCTCTTTATGGACTACGAAACGTTTGGCGAACACCAATGGGCGGATACCGGCATTTTCGACTTTTTCGAGAGCTTCGTTGGCAAATGGCTGCAGAATCCAGAAAATACTTTCTACACGGCAAGCGAAGCGATCGATACCTTCCCGCCGGTCGGAGAGATCAGCATGCCGCATACTGTCACCTGGGCAGATACGGAGCGCGACCTTACCGCATGGCTTGGCAACGGCATGCAACAGGAGGCGCTGCGTCACTTGTACGCACTTGAGGATGATGTACTGCGCTCGGAAGACCTTGGCTTGATTGCGGACTGGCGCAAACTGCAAACATCCGATCATGTTTACTACATGTGCACCAAGTGGTTTACCGATGGTGACGTCCATGCATACTTTAGTCCGTACAACTCGCCGTACGATGCCTTCTTGTACTTTATGAACGCCCTGCGTGACCTGCGTTACCGCCTCATGGAATATCACCGTCATGGAGGGCTGAATGGGTAGGCCTATCGTTCTTAGTAATGGCGAGCTGCACGTCGGTATCAATAAATACGGACTTGTTCATGATTTTTATTTCCCGTATGTCGGCCTCGAAAACCACGCTGCCGGCAAATCGCTGCGCCACCGGGTTGGCGTGTGGGTCGACGATGAAATCAGCTGGCTCGACGATGAAAACGCCTGGCAGTTCAGTTTTCGTTACCCTAGCCGTGCACTTATAGGTCACTGTATCGCGAAAAACGAGCATCTGGGGATTTTGCTTGAACTTGATGACGTAGTTGACTCTACGGTCAGCGCTTTTATGCGCAACGTTCATGTCGTTAATATGCGCGATCACGCGCGAGATATTCGCCTCTTCATGCACCAGGCGTTTGATATCGGTGATGCACGCAGTAACACCGACACGGCGCAGTTTTTACCGGACAGTCACGCTATTTTGCATTATCGCGGCCGCCGCGCATTTATCGTGGCTGGTATGGCAAATGACAAGCCATTCGACCAGTATACGATTGGACTCTTCGGTATTGAGGGTCGCGAAGGTACCTATCGTGATGCCGACGACGGTGAACTGAGTTTTTGTAATGTCGAGCATGGACGGGTCGACTCGACTATCCGATTCAAGCTGCAGATTGAAGCGCATGATTCGCAGCGTGTCCACTACTGGATTTCAGCCGGCACCTCCTCGCGCGAGGCGCTCTACGTTCACCGGCAAATCCGCGATGATGGCCTGCTTAACCGTTTGCATTCGACAGCCGACTGGTGGCGCAAGTGGCTGGAACCGGCAGTGAATGTGGCTGAAAAGCTGGCGCCGGAATACCAAGAGAGTTTTATACGAAGTGCCATGATTATCAAATCGCAGATCGACAAGCGCGGTGCCGTTATTGCCAGTACGGACTCGTCGCTGCTGAACTACTCGCGCGATGCTTACGCCTATTGCTGGCCGCGTGACGGTGCATATGTGCTGTGGCCGCTTATTCGTATGGGGTACGTCGATGAGCCGCACCGCTTTTTCGATTTTTGTCGGCGCGGGCTTCATCCCAGCGGCTATTTGATGCACAAATACCGCGCTGACGGCGCTATCGGTAGCAGTTGGCATCCGTATGTGCACGATGACGGCCTGGTCGCGCCGCCGATTCAGGAAGATGAAACGGCACTCGTGCTGTTTGTATTTGCCCAATTCTACCAGATGCACCCAAGCGCTCGGCTCCTCAATGAGTTTTACCACACGATGATTCTTCCGATGGCGAACTTTCTTGCGTCGTATATCGATGAAATAACGGGTCTGCCAAAGCCGAGTTACGACCTGTGGGAGGAGGTATTTCTCACGACGACGTACACGACAGCAGTCGTGTACGCGGCACTGCAGGCGGCAGCAGACCTTGCTGAACTCGCCCACGACTCTGATAACGCCGTGGCCTGGCGATCAGCAGCCGATGATATCCGCACGGCTGCGCATAAGCATCTTTACAACGCGAATCGCAAGGCGTTCTATAAAGGTATCATCGTAAAGAAAGGTCAGGTCGAATATAACGAAACATTCGATCTCTCTAGCGTGTTCGGTTCATTCATGTTCGGGCTTTTCCCGGCTCATAGCGATGAGATGAACGCCGCGCTGGACACTTTAATGAATACGTTCCATACGAATGACGGCGTGATCGGCCTGCCGCGCTACGAAAACGACTACTACTACAGGGTCAGCCCCGAAGTGACTGGCAACTGGTGGTATATTTCTTCGCTTTGGCTGGCGCAATATCACATCGAGACGAATAATGCCGAAAAGGCGCACAAAATTCTTGCTTGGGTGCGCGACCACGCGTCAGAAACGGGCATTTTATCCGAGCAACTGAGTCCGCTTACTGAACGGCCGCTTTCCGTCGCTCCACTCACCTGGAGCCATGCGGAGTACATAGCGACGCTTCTTGATACGGTAACGGAGAAAAACTAACATGAAGCGATCGCACCCTATTGTCAAAAAGGGTCGCTACCTTCTGACGGCATTCGTCCCGGCGAAGGTGCTTCAGTCACGTCTTCACAAGCGTGTTTTCATGCAGTTTGCCGAAAAAGTGGGACTTGTTTATTTTGGCTATGTCGACCAGCGCAATGATGAGCATCGTTTGGTGCGCGGACTTACCGTCTCGGCGCAACACCGGGACGATCACTACTGCATCGGTTCCTTTCACGGATATGATGTTGCGCTGGTCGAACGTGTCGATACGATCCGGTTTCCTGGCAAACCATCAAAAACTCACGACTGGATCATCATGACATTCGATTTACATGCTCCGGTCGATGTACCTCACGTATTTATTGGACTGTATACTCATAGCGAGGCATTTTATGCGCAGCTATTCACGAAGTTTGCTAATTTGGCGCGAGTACCTCTCGGTACGTTCGGAGCGTACGACGCGGCATTTGTGAATAAGTACGCTATATACACCGAACCGGCGCAGTCTATTGCCGCCGAGCGTTTATTCGACCAGGATATTACGAAAACGATCGCCGCTAACTTCGGGAGTCTTACTGTTGAAATTGCGGACGGAACCCTTTATCTGTATGCCGAACATCAGCGTCCGACCGTGCCATTCCTTGAAAGGATGATTAAGCACGGCGTCTGGCTGGCTCAATCGATTGACATACGCTCCGAACATCCTTCGCACGATTGACATAATCTTCACATAATGATAAAGTAGCTCTAGTAAACAGAGGTTGTTATGTTTGAGACACTAAAAGAATCGGTTATTTCATGGAATGGTAAAACCAGTGAACGTGCTAAGATGCAGCACGCGTACATTGTTGCGGCGGTCGTGCTATTGGTAGTTGCGGGCGTTATTGGGCTCATGAATCGTGAGCTTGGCCAAAACGTGCTGATGGTCGCAATTTTAAGCGCGACGATGTTCTTGGTTAATGCCGTCGTGTGGTCGCTTTTGCAGTCGGCTTTCTTTTCCCGCCTCGAGACCCGTCGCCGTCCGGCTTCTCGCAAAAAATAGCTGTCATACCTTGGCATAAAGGGGTCGATTTGCTACAATTAACCGAGGTACGCCGTCGTAGCTCAGTGGTAGAGCACTTCCATGGTAAGGAAGGGGTCTCGGGTTCAAATCCCGACGACGGCTCCATTTTAGTGTCCCACCTCTAGTAATTATGATTATTTAATGCTAGAATAGATAAGATTGAAATAACAAATCTAAGCGAGTAAGTAATGGCAAAGAAGAATACAAAGCGCAAATTGGTTGGTCTTGTGAGTGATCTTAGTGGTCACCGCACCTACTACACTACAAAGAACGTGCAGAACACGACCGAAAAAATCGTTCTGAAGAAGTACGACCCGATCGCTCGCAAGCACGCGACCTACACCGAGACAAAGAAAAACCTCGGACGTAACGAAATCAAGCCTCGCAAAAGCTAGCCCCTCACTCCCCGACATATGGGGAGTTTTCGTTTCTCCGTCTCTGTAATTCTACTTGAAAATATAACAATCTTAAGGTACACTTGTAGCTGTACTTCGTGTAAACGTGCCGCTTTAGCTCAGTTGGTTAGAGCAGCTGTTTTGTAAACAGCAGGTCCTCGGTTCGAGTCCGAGAAGCGGCTCCAGAGTATGCTGGGGTAGTGAAGCGGTCAAACACAACAGACTGTAAATCTGTCGGCATTCGCCTTCGTAGGTTCGAATCCTACCCCCAGTACCAAGAAAAAAGCATAGCGTCCGCTGTGCTTTTTTCTTTTGTCGCGTAATATTAGAGGAGCGTCGATTCCGTAAAGGACCAGTTGCTGGTAGTGACTAGCTAGTAGCGTTACATTACGCGGCGGACTTGGCGGATTTGCTTTGGCTGCCCCTGAGGGACGAGCATCTTGGCTGCTTTTTCATGAAGTTTGGCGGCAAGTTCCGGCTGGCCGTTGCGGTCGTAGGCATCGGCAAGAATATTGAGTACCTGTGGGGTCTTCTCTATTTTGAGCGCGGTTTCCAGCGATTCGATCATCTTCTTCGTGCGGCCAAGTTTTTCCTGTACTTTCGCGTAGGCTACATGCCGCGCGGCGAGATCGTTCTCCATTACGAGAGCTTGCTCAAAAGCGAGCGCAGCCTTCTCATACTGCCCGGTTTCATAGTAAATAAGGCCAACGTTATGCAGGCTGCTGGCGCTTGGCTCCAGGCTTTGAGCAATTTCAAAACATTCTATCGCGTCTTTAAATGCCTGTTGTTTGGCGTAGAGAATGCCGAGACGGTTATAGGCTGTGGCGTTACGTTCGTCGACGCGAAGAATAGTAAGAAGTGCTTTTTCGGCGCGCAGGTATTTGCGATCGCGAAGAGATTCCTGGGCGACATCCCACAGACGCTCAAGTTTTTCAGAAATCTTTAGAGGCAAATCGGTAGCGACTTCCGTGATCGTTTGTCGCCTGTAAATCGCCCACGCACCAAATGCTGCTATCAATAAGATGCCTAACATATATACTCTGTATTATAACACAAACTGTGTAAGCTGAAGGGCGATGTTGTGGTTGGCGGCGATGTGCTCTTTTGTGTCGCTGAGCTGGTCAAGTTGTCGAATAAGCGCCTGCTGCGGATTGGCACTGAGGGTTCGGCGGAGAATATTTATCGTTCCATCGATGAGTTGCAGCGCCCCTGCCCTATCGGATTTGTATTTTTGAATGACGAGCAGCTTTTTGTAAGTGTTCCCCTGCAATAAATCGCGGGCGTCACCTATGATTTCGGCACGTTTTGCAAAGTGCTCATCATTAGTTGTGAGCCGAGTCAGCTCAGCAGGGAGCCCGGCAGCGATGAACTGGAGTTGGGATATTTTTGTGCGGTCAGTAATGCCAAGGGCGGAAATGAAATCGGCTGTCTGCTCGGGGGTGATCGGACTAATTGGTATATGTTGCAAGCGTGAACGGACTGTTGGCAGAAGATTCTGTGGCTTATGCGACGTGAGGATGAAGTAAATGCGTTCGTTTGGCTCTTCGAGAAGTTTTAAAAAAGCGTTTGCGGCGCCACGGCTCATACGGTCGGCATTATCAATAATGATGATATGACGCTGTGCGTGTTTGGCGCGGGTCTGTTCATATAGGCGGCGGATCATTTCTACTGTTACGGTGCCATTTTCGTCGTCGGTTTTTTCTTTCGCGTCCTGCGGATGGATTTCGCCTGCCAGGTTTTTCCCGGCGAGTTCCTTTGCAATCGTCATCAGCCCCACGCCAGCCTCGCCGCTAAGCAGTAGCGATTGCGGCAGCTCGCGCATGACCGCGTTAAGAATTTTGCGTGTTGCCGGATGAACGACAGCGGGCATTGCTATAGTGAAACTCCCGGGAATTTCGCGGTAAAATCGTCGGGCAGCGGCGCGGTAAATACTTTTCGCTCGCCTGAAGGGATCGTGATTTCAAGATGGAATGCGTGAAGGTAGAGGCGGTCGGAAGCTTTGCCGTATACGCGGTCGCCTAGAATCGGCGTACCCACGTAGCTCATGTGAACGCGGAGCTGGTGTGTGCGGCCGGTAAGCGGACGAAGTTCAACAAGGCTGTAGCCATCTACGACAGATACGGTGGTGTATTCGGTGATCGCAGGCTTCCCTTTTGCGTCTACGCGGAACGTGCTCGGCGCAGATGGGTTGCGGCCGATCGGCAGGTCGATTTTTGCCACAGGTTCTTTCAATACGCCTTCAACGACAGCGACATATGTTTTTTTCGTTTTGCGCTCGGAAAACTGCTTTTGTAACAGTGTCGCTGTTTCTGGATTGCGTGCGCCGATCAGAACACCGCTCGTATCGCGGTCGAGCCGGTGAACGATGCCGGGACGGTTCGTATCGAGGCCGAACGTTGTATAACGCCGGAAAAACTCCGCAACGGTAAATTCATCGTTCAGTGCGCCCTTGGCGTGAGTCAAAACGCCGACCGGCTTATTGATAACGATGACGTTGTCGTCAAGATATAAGATCGGCAGATCTTCGCCGCTGAAATCAAGTGCTTCCGGCGCATCTACCGCGATCGCGTCGGCATTCGTTACCTCTGCTTTTGTGGATGTGCATACCTTGCCATTCACGCTGATATGTCCGGCTTTGATGTGCTTTTGCCAGGTACTGCGAGATAGGTGTGCGTAGCGCTCTGTCAGCATAATGTCGAGACGCTTTTTTGGTGAAGTGACGGCAAACAAATACACCTCTTTGCCTTTGAACGGCAGTGCGTACGTGGTCATGCGATGATCGTTCGGATTTTCCAGTACTTCGCCGACGGCATCTTGTTTGTCGGTGTGGATTTGTTCAAGAATGTACTGCGTGTCGTCTTCGGCTGAATCGTCAAAGAGCACGTAGAATTGCTGCTTATTGAAACGGAATGATACGAGCGTGCTGCTTGTGCTGGGGTTTGAAATTTTTACTTGCTCGATATGGCGCGGAACGTTATCGTCGCTTGCCAGGTCGAAGCGGCGCAGGATGGCGATCAGATCATTAGATGAAACTTTGACCATTAGTTCCCTTTCGGTCGCAAGCCGACTGCTTGCTGTGCACGAAGGAGCGTAGCATTCGCGGTGCGGGTGAGCTCGCGTTCTGAGCTTTCGAGTTTTTCGAGAATCACCGTATCGTCGAGCGATGCAAGGCGCGCCTGGAATTCCGTAAGGAACGCTGCTGTTTCGTCCGCCACGACTTTTTTGAAATCACCATAGCGGGTTTGGCCTTCAAACTCTGCTGTAACTTGCTGAAGCGGCACGCCGCGAAGTAGCGACAAGATCTCAAGCAGGTTGCTGATACCTGGCTGGTTCTCGCGGTCGAAATGGATCTCAGCTTTATCATCGGTGGTGGCAGACATGATTTTCTTGGCGGCCGCGGCCGGCTCGTCGCCAAGAAAAATAACGCCTTTCCCCACTTCATCGCTTTTGCTCATTTTTTTGGTTGGGTTTTGCAGATCCTTGATGCGCAGCCCCTGGTCTTTGCCGAAAAATTCGTGCTGTTCGCGCACGGCTTTTGGTACGGTAAAAATATCGCCGAATTTACTGTTCATGCGCCCTGCTATGTCGCGTGCAAATTCAAGGTGCTGCGTCTGGTCGTCGCCGACTGGCACGTAGAGCGCGTTATACAGCAGAATGTCGGCAGCCATGAGTACTGGGTAGTTGAAGAGGCCAACGCTTACATTTCCTTCGTTGAATGTTACGTACATTTCGTGCACGTGATTTTTAATTTTTAGATAATCCTCTTCTGAGAGACTTGAGAACTGACGCATGAAGTCATCTGTACGTTTCTCTACTTCATTAAGGCGTTGAGATTTTTCTTTAAACTGAGTCATGCGGGCCATTTGTCCAAAGCTGGTAAAACAATCTAAAATCCACGTCAGCTCGCTATGTGCCGAGATATAACTTTGGCGATACAAGTGAATGTTCGGGTTGTCGAGCGGCAGGCCAGCAGCTGCAAACAGCCGGGCGTTATGAAGGATCTGTTCGTAGAGTTCGCTGTGATCGATCGGCGTGGTGAAGCTGTGCAGATCGGGGATGAACATGTTGATCTGGAACTCGGCGGACTTTTCTTTTGCCATGTCGATGATCGGTAGCATCGCGCCGAAATAGTTGCCGAGAGTCAGGTCGTTGTTGGCGCGAAGGCCGGTCAGAATTACTGGTTTTTGCATACTGCCTCCATTATAACATTTCTCTCACGGTGCGTTCCGATGCTTTGAAGCCCAGGTAATCGGTCTGTTTTTTATACGAATTTTCGCCCACGAGCACCGGGTAAAAGCCAAGCGGGCTGCGCGTGAAATTACGAAGTTTCGTCGCCTCTGCCGGAGAAACTTCGGTTTTTTTAAGCAGAGCCCTCACGTCGTAGATTTCTTTCGGCCGGCCGGACGTCTCGTTTTGTATAAAACGTGCGATGTCGTCACATAGTTTTTCCAGTATATTAAATTCGCGGGCTTCCTCCTGGTTGATTTCAATAGAAACAGCCTTCGCAATATTGCCGATAAGCGATGACGCGACGATGCTGTGTCTCATCTCAACGATTTTATCGATCGACGAAGCGCCGAGAAACTGGCGATTCGCTTCAATGTCCGCTACGATAATGCATGGCGGCTGCACGCACGCCGTGGTGTGAAGATCGAGAATTATGTCGTATTTCTCATCTGCGAATTGCCGTAAAAGCCGCTTTGCACGCCGCGTTTCGTAGGTATTTTTTGTGCTTGAGTAACTGCGATTTAAATCGGATTCGATATACCGTACGCCGTGCTTTTTTGCTCTAGGATTAGCGACTTTGTACGTAACGTGCGACAGCAACTCTGGCTTCGCGGAGCAGATGTGTTTATATAAATATTCTCCGAGAAGTTCGTTGCCGTGCTGTGATCCGAGCAGTAAAATATTCATGCCGCACCTCCTCTCACGTTTGCAGTAACGATAAGGGCGTTGCGGACGCTCTGCAGACCTTCGTATCGGCTTTTGAGCGGCGTCGGCATTGTGGCGAAAGCGAGATTTGCCGGATCTTCGCCTTGGAATAAACCATCTTCGCCGTAGCGGTTTATGTGGTAAGCCGCGCCGCCCACCATAGTGGCATGCTCCATTTGCTCGGCCATTTGCCGAAGCGTCGGGTCGTCGTTTAGCGGATAAAGGCTGCCGGCAGCGTGCCCGATCATGCGAATGACGGCGGGATTTCGGGTATAGGTTGCGAGATAATCTATCGGATGACCGCTTAGGAACGCATCGAGCATGTCGCTCCCGACACCCGTTCCTTGTATGTCGGGATGAATCGCGCGGCCAGCTAGTTCGACTGCTCTACCGCCAAAGACAGCTCCGATATAAAGCGAAACCAACAGTTTCGCCGCCGATGTTCGCCTGCTGAACGTATTCGGCAGACTCAAGATGACTGACTGTGTCACTCAGCATTTCGGCCGGGTTGTTAAATCCAAAGCCCGCACTCGCGATTTCGTTGATAGCGCTCCGCTCTTTTTTGCTTAGGTTTGATGGGTGTTCGATTGAAAATCTCATGTCTTTTCTCCTTTAGACAAGTAATGATTACTTATTTTTTGGTCGCTAACTAAAAGACCGCCTGCTGGCGGTCTCTTCGATATTTTCTATGAGTGTGTTAAAAAACACGGAACAAACCGCCAGAAAGACTATCGGTGAGCCAATATGCGCTTGCAGTATGGGTTCGTTTGTTCATACTGCCATTACTTATAGCAGTTTTGGATGGTTTATGCAAGTGCCAAGATGTCGAACTGGGGACGATGCCGATGAGACACCGTCCCCGGGTGGTTGGGACACGGTATGTATTAGGCGAGCTTCGCGGCGTTGTCGGCAGTGCGAAGCAGGCTGCTCAGATTGAAATTGACTGCCTGTTCTCCCCGTTCCATCTCTTTGATGCGGGTTTTAGCCTGCGTCAAGAGATGCTGGAGCGGCTTCGGAAGCTGGCGTGCGGTTCGACGGGTGTCGATCCGGATATCCTGCAGGCCGCTCAGTACGTCCCACGGCGACAGCTGGTCGACGGTGAATCGCGCACTCAGGAGTTCTGCGACCCAGTTGTCAATCGCTTCGGAGAGCGAGGTCGGCGTGGCCGGGGCGTGGGAGTCCAGCGTCGATGCGATCATGAGGTTCGCCCCTTCTCTCGTGGTAAACTCCGTGTCTACCTGATTGCAATTATGACAGGTCATGCAGAATAGTCAAAATAGTACACAGTATGTATGTAAAAACAAAAACCCCTCGGTAGTGAGGAGTTTTTGAGAGTGAAGCGAAGACTAACGCTTCGAGTACTGTTCGCGCTTGCGGGCGCTACGCAAACCGTATTTCTTGCGTTCTTTTTCGCGTGGGTCGCGACGCAGGAATTCGGCTTTTTTCAGCGTAGAACGGAGGTCGGCATGACCAACGGTCAGGGCTTTTGCGATCGCAAGTTTGATCGCGTCAACCTGGCCGGCCAGGCCGCCGCCGTTTACCTTCACGGTAACATCGAACTCTTTTTGCTTGCCAACCAGCGCGAGCGGATCGGTAACTTCAGCGAGAAGCGTCTTGTTTTCCGAAAGGTACTCTGCAGCTGGCTTGTCGTTGATCGTCACGTTGCCCTTACCGGCGTACAAGCGTGCGCGGGCGGTTGCAGATTTGCGACGACCAAGGCCGTAGAAATATTTACCTTCAGCCATGTTATTTTACCTCAACTTTCTCTGGAGTTTGTGCGGTGTGAGCGTGCTCGCTGCTAGCAAAAACTTTCAGGCGTTTCATGCGTTCGTCAGACAGCTTGTTTTTAGGAAGCATGCCTTTTACGGCGTTCTCGATGATACGTTCTGGGAATTTCTCGCGGACTTCTGCAAGTGTTGCATCCTTGATTCCACCAGGGAAACCACTGTGACGGTAGTAGATTTTACCAGTTTCTTTGTTGCCGGTAACAATGGTGTCTTTTGCGTTGATTACAACAACGTAGTCGCCACCATCGATGTGCGGGGTGTAGCTTGGTTTGTACTTACCGGTTAGGTAGGTGGCGATCTGAGTCGCGACGCGGCCGAGTGGCGCCTCTGAGGCGTCAATCAGGATCCAGCGCCGTGAGACTTCGCTTGGCTTTTGTGAGTAGGTTTTTGCGTTAACCATTACGCTTTCACCTCCTTTTTAGGAGCGTCCTTCAGCTCGTCAACGAATTCAATCGTTGCCATCTGAGCGCCGTCGCCGACACGAAGGCGGGTACGCTGTACGCGGACATGTCCGCTGGTACGACCCTTAAGCTGCGGTGCGATTTCGTCGACCAGTTTGAAGGCTGCTGCTTGAGTTGAAAGAGCGGCGATCACCTGGCGGCGATTCGCAAGGTCGCCCTTCTTAGCTTTAGTAATAACTTTTTCGATGTAACGCACGAGCTCTTTGGCCTTAGGCAGGGTCGTTTCGATCTTGCCGTGTTCTACCAAACTGGTAGCGAGGCCTTTAAGCAGTGCGCGGCGCTGGTCGCGTTCGCGGCCAAACTTGCGCCCTTTGTATCCGTGTCGATGCATTAGAGTTCAAGCTCCGCTAGTTTATCTTTAACTTCATCAAGCGCTTTTGAGCCGAAGCCCTTCAGTTCGCGCAGGTCTTGTTCGCTCAGTGTCACGAGGTCGTGAACAGTGCGAATATCGTTGTTAATCAGGGCGTTCGCCGTACGTGCAGTGAGGTTCAGCTCTTCGATTGAAGTATTGAGCTCATTACTTTCGTCTTCAGAAGCCTGACCAAGTGCTGGTGCTGCTTCTACGGTCGTAGAACCGGCAAGCGCAGTGTACTGGTTGACCAGAATGGCGGCAGCTTCTTCAAACGCTTCACGCGGGGTGATGGAGCCGTCGGTCTCCACGATGAGGCGGAGTTTGTCGAGGTTGGTTTCCTGGCCAACACGGGTACCGTCAACTTTGTAGCGCACGCGCAGAACTGGGCTGAAAACGGCGTCCAGAGCGATCATGTCGCTGTGAAGACGTGACTCGCTTGATTCTTCGATCGTGCGGTAACCGCGGCCAGATTCTACGACGAAGTCCATAACGACGGTCTTTTTAGGGTCGTCGATGGTCGCGATAACCTGGCTCGGGTTGATCACCTCAACGTCGGCAGTCGTTTTGATATCAGCGGCAGTGATAGCGCCGGCACCCTTTTTCTCAAGACGGAGTTCAACTGGCTGGTCAGTGTGGACCTTCAGGCGAATGTTCTTGAGGTTAAGCATGATATCAACGACGTCTTCCTTTACGCCGTCAACGGTCGTGAATTCGTGCGTTGCACCTTCGATTTTGAAAGCAACGATCGCACCGCCTTCGATAGACGACAGGAGAACGCGGCGCATGCTGTTGCCGAGTGTATAACCGTAGTTCGCGTACAGAGGTTCGATAACGAATTCTGCTTCGTTCTCGTTTAGTTCGTTCACGCTAGCGAGCGCTGGGTTGTGAATTACTTTTGACATTACTTTCTCTCCTTACCCTTTTTAACGTGAGTAGTACTCGACGATTAGCTGTTCGTTGATATCTGCTTCTGCTTCTTCACGCTTTGGAAGGCCCGTGACTTCGATCTTGAGCTTCTTTGCGTCGCTCTTCAGCCATGAAAGTGGACCTTGGATTGAACTGTTTACGACGTCGTCGATCTGCGTAAAGTAGCCTGATTTGGCACTTTTCGGACGGACGGTGATGACGTCGCCGGCCTTGAGGCGGATCGACGGGATGTCGACACGGCGGCCGTTAAGCTCGAAGTGGCCGTGGCCAACGAGCTGACGTGCTGCGCGGCGGGAGGTCGCAAAACCTGCGCGATATACAGCGTTGTCGATACGAAGTTCAAGCATCTGGAGCAGGTTCTCGCCGGCCAGACCCTCTTTGCGGCGACTTGCTTCGTTCATAAGGCGAGCGAATTGCTTTTCAAGCAGGCCGTAAGTGCGGCGAACCTTTTGCTTTTCGCGAAGTTGTGTTGCGAACAGGCTTTGTTTGCCCTGACGACCATGAGCGTGCTGACCTGGAATTCCAGATTTTTTCGCCATAATCTTGTGTGCTTTAGGGTGAAGCGCGTAGCCTTCCCGGCGGCTTTGTTTCACAATAGGTGAAGTATCTCGTGCCATAGCCTAGCCCCTCCTTGCTTTACGTGGGCGAACACCACCGTGTGGTACGCCGGTTACGTCTTTAATGCTGTCGACGGTAATGTTGAAACTGCCAAGAGCACGCACTGCTGCGTCGCGGCCAAGACCTACGCCTTTGACAAAAACGTCAACGGTGTTAAGGCCGTAGAGCGACTTGGCTGCTTCAGCTGCCTTTTCAGCAGCAACCTGGGCAGCGTATGCTGTACCTTTTTTGCTTCCGCGGAATCCGCAGGCGCCGGCGCTGCTTGCTGTCAGCTTGTTACCTTTTTTATCTGTGAACGTTACAATCGTGTTGTTGAACGTTGCCTGGATGTGCACCTGACCAGAAGGAACTGATCGGCGCTGCTTTTTACGAGTTGTAGTTTTAGCTTCTGCCATAATCGTATTCCTTTCTACGTCTTAGATGCGGCTTTCTTTTGTGTTCCGCCCACTGCAACAGCCTTGCCCTTACGAGTTCGTGCGTTCGTACGAGTACGCTGGCCGTTTACTGGAAGTCCTGCCTTGTGCCTTAAACCACGGTACGCGTTAACGTCCTTGAGGCGCTTAATGTTATTTGTTACCAAGCGCTGTAGGTCGCCTTCAACGGTGTAATCCTTGTCGATTATTTCGCGAAGTCGCTGTTCTTCAGCCTCGGTGAGATCTTTCACCCGAGTGGTCGGCTCTACTTTTGCCGCCGCAAGGATGGTCGATGCAAATTTCGGACCGATGCCGTAAATATACGTCAAAGCGATCTGAACTTGCTTTTCTGATGGGATAACAACCCCAGCAATTCGAGCCATGCTTAACCCTGCCTTTGCTTATTCTTAGGTTTTTTCTTGTTGATGACACGAAGGCGCCCTTTACGGCGCACTAACTGGTCATCTGGACTGATTTTTTTGACACTCGCACGAACTTTCATGAGTGAAACAAACTCCAGTTTTCCTTTAAATTATTATTAAGCAGAAACGCCAAAACCTGGCTTTTTCTGCTCGTCTCTGAGGCGGAAGCTGATTCTGCCCTTCGTAAGATCGTAAGGGGTCAACTCAACTTCTACCTTATCGCCTGGCACAAGCCGGATGTAATGCTTGCGCATCTTACCCGAGATGTGGGCGATAATACTATGGCCATTCTCCAGTTCGACCCTAAACTGAGTATTAGGCAGTGCTTCCACTACCTTTCCTGTAAGTTTAATTACTTCCTTTTGACTCGCCATAGATAACAGTAGTAGATTATACACGAAGATATTGCGGTTCGCAAGCATTTTAGAGTATTCCGTGAGATTTATTTTCCCACGGAATGCACCGGAATATTTCTATTGTACCGCACCGTGCGTCTGAGTCAACCGCAAGGCGCTTATGCGCATAGTTGCTTTATTTGTAGTCGTCGTACGTTACCATAAGGGCGCGCGAGTTGATCTGACGCAGGGTTTCGAGGCCAACAGATACCACGATGAGCAGTCCCGTGCCACCGATGGCAAGGTTTGCTGCGTTGATGCCTAGCTGCGCAAAGATGTATTCAGCACCAAACGGCATGACGGCGATGATACCAAGTGCGATAGAACCGAACAGGATTAGGCGGTTAACGGTGCGCGAAAGGTACTTTTCGGTCTGGATTCCCGGGCGTACGCCTTCGATGAAGCCGCCCTGTTTTTGCAGGTTTTCCGCGATTTCATTGGCGTTGAATACGATTCCCGTATAGAAGTATGTAAACAAAATCACAAGAACGAAGTAGCATGCAGGGTAAATGAATGCAGTTAGCGCGCCTCCAGTGAATGAACCTGGCTGCGGCGCCTGGAACCATGTAACGAGGTTGTTGGCGAGGCTAAGGTATGCCGGGTTGTTGGTGGCTTTTAGCACCTGGCCGAGGAATGCCGGCAGCGAAAGAAATGCGACGGCAAAGATGACAGGAATCACGCCAGCGGCGATAAGTTTTACGGGGAGCATACTTTTAACGCCGCCGTAGCTGCTGTTTCCCTGAACGCGCTTGGCGTAGTTGATAGTAATAACGCGTTGAGCTTCGTTGATTTTCACAAGGACATACAACACCAAAAGCGACGCCAGCGCGATCCCCAGCGTTACCCAGAACGCCAGTGGATTTACGGGGATGTCAAACCAGCCAAAGACACTCAGCGCACCGCCTGAAGTATCAAATAGCGAGGTACCGATCGAGGCAAGGGTTTTTGGAAGCTGGCTGATAATGCCGGCAAAAATAACCAGGCTGATGCCGTTACCGATACCCTGTTCAGTAATAAGCTCACCGAGCCACATTAAGAGAACCGAGCCGGCAGTCATGGCAGTAACGGCCACTACCCACTCCATCATCGTCGGGTCGGAAAGGCCGGTCGTATTGCCGGCAAGCACTGTCTGGCGCAAGATATAGATGAACGCAATCGACTGGACGATGGCGAGCGGCACCGAAATCATGCGTGTCCACTGGTTGATTTTTCGGCGGCCTGATTCGCCGTCCTTATGTAGCTCTTCGAGGCTAGGGATCGCCTTAGTAAGCAGCTGGGTGATAATTGAGGCAGTAATGAACGGACTCATTCCCACGAGTACGATAGAAAAGCTGGACAGCGCGCCACCTGAGAGAAGGTTCAAAAAACCGCCGAAATCACTGCCGCTCACGACGCTTTTAATAACGTCTTTAAGCTGTGTCGGATCGGCCAATGGCACGGGGATGTGCGCGAGTAATCGATATGCGACAAGTATGCCAAGCACGATCAACAGACGCTTTTGCATGTCCTTGTTCTTAAATGATCGGAAGATGGTTTTCCAGTTCATGAGTATTTCTGCCCTCTCTTAAATGGTCATATCTGTTGCTGCTCCACGGAGTACACTATATTTAGTATACTCCGAAAAGCGCAGCAGAGGATTATTTGTCTGCCTTTTCAGCTTCTTTAGCGCTTTTTTTGATTGGCACTGGCGTTTTTACGAATGCACCGCCGGCCTTTGCTACGGCAGCCTGAACGCTTTTAGATGTGCCCTGGACGTGCAGCGTTACCTTTTCGGTCAGTTCACCGCGGGCGATGATTTTAACTGACTGGAATGGAGTTGCAATCATACCGGCTTCAAACAGCGAGAAATTGTCGACTGTCTTACCTTTGAATGCGTTGAGGTGGTCAAGGTATACAACCTGAGCAGGGGTCCGCTTGCTCTTGAAACCACGAGCTTTTGGAATTGCTTGAACAAGTGCGCGCTGACCACCCTGGAACATTGCGCCCAGTTTCTTACCGGTACGTGCGCCCTGACCTTTGGTACCACGGCCGGCGGTTTTACCCTGCCCGGCAGCGATTCCGCGACCGACGCGTTTCTTGTCTTTGTTTGCAGTTACTTGGAGTTCGTTGTATTTCATTACTTAGTCTCCTTTTTCTCGGCCTTTTTAGGGGCGTTGAGCCACTGGTCGCGTGGAACCATACTCTTAAGAGCTTCGATGGTCGCGTAAGCGATGTTCACTTTGTTGGTAGAACCGAGGCTTTTTGAAAGCATGTTTCGGATGCCTGTTACACCAATGATCGAGCGAACCACACCGCCGGCGATAATACCGGTACCTGGAGCAGCTGGCTTGATCAGTACCTGTGCGCCAGAAAGTTTCACTTCAGCGTCGTGCGGGATCGTTTCGTTTACGACAGGAATCGTAATCAGGTTTTTCTTGGCAACATCGGTTGCTTTGGCGATAGCGGTCTGTACGTCGGCGCCTTTGGCAACGCCCACGCCGACTTTGTTCTTGCGGTCTCCCACAACAACCAGCGCTTTAAAGCGGAAACGGCGTCCACCTTTTACTACGCGGGCAACGCGGTCGATGT
>CAMLDM010000011.1 GCA_946479025.1 uncultured Candidatus Saccharibacteria bacterium
GAAAGGGATAGTATTGACTTATTATAAAGAATATGCTAATATTTGCTCAAGATAATATCATTATTGTTAATAAAAAAGGTATCGTAACGATATGACGACACGAACACCAGATCACACACCAGCAACGAGCAAACCCGAATACACCGACGGAGAACGCGCGGCCTTCTCGCTAGCTCGTGTAGAGCAGTGGCGTGCATACCAAAAAGACTTGCTGGCTGAGCATCGTAGCAGGGCAACGGATCTTACTGACGCATATGTTGCGGAGTTTAATGGTGGAATCGATGATAGTCTGGATGAATATCTTGCAACCCAGGGTGTAACTCCTGACAGCCCGAATTATGCCGACGTGAAAGAACTATTTCGTGGAGCATCAATTGATAAAATCAACGACGAGGAGTGGTATACATCGCCAGCGGCGCGCGGCGAAGATGCCGACAACACTGATTCCCAGCGGGACATATTCGGTGGCAAAATCCGTGAGCGCCTAGAGGTTGCCACAGGAGATCCTGATGATACAGATAATCCTGACGATCCTGATGATACGGCTGAGAAAGCGGAAAAAGAACGTGAGCTTCAAGAAGCTCGCGAGGCAGTTGAAAGAGCCCGCGAAGAATGGGCGTCCGAATCTGCGAAGCGCCAAGGAAAACTTCTTAGCCGAAACACCGCAGAGCGTGACCAGATTCGTAAGGACTACAACGAAGAAGTTAACGAACTCGGCCGGCTTGAGCTTGCTGATATCATCAATGACGACGGAAAGACTGATGAAGAGAAAAATGTTGCTGTTATCGAATATCTTTTTGAAGAACAAAAGAAGCTGCGCGAGCTGACGACCGAAAAACTTAAAGGTACGAAGGTAAGTAAGTTCATCAAGTGGATGAATAAAGGCGGTATTGTAAAGCGTGTCCTTAAGGGTGTGGGTCTTGGTGCTGCCGCCGGTGTTGCTGGTACGCTTCTAGCCGGTGCTACTGGGGCGGCCGTGGTTACTACGGGTGTGGTCGCTGCATCCCGTTTTGTACGCGGTTTTGCGCTTGGCGACAAAGACAAGCGCGGCATGCGTACGGCCGAAGAGGCTATTGATAAGGACGCGATCGCATCACAACTCGATGTCACTGACATTGAGGGCGATGCGTTTGACAAAGCCGGAAGTCACTTTAACGTAGCTTTTGAAAACGACACGCGCCGTGAACAGGGAAAGCGCCGCCGCGCGGCGGCAATAGGAATAGGTGCGGTTGCAGTAGGCGCCGGGGCCGCCCATGGGA
The DNA here is from genome assembly GCA_946479025.1 of uncultured Candidatus Saccharibacteria bacterium. The sequence continues at coordinate 1,260 of CAMLDM010000011.1, forward strand.
TGCATATGGTTGCTGAAGCGGCTGGTGCTCATGTCCCACAGGTATTACATCCTTTTGGCGACAATGCCGGCGCGGCGCATCACTCGGGCCATCCTTCTTACGTGCAAGGTGGCGAAACTTCTCCTCACCAACCAGCTCCTCACGTCAGTAGTCATGATTTGCCAAGCAGCCGCGGATATGAGCACCCATGGGCATGGGCGAAAGACACGATTAACCATCATGCCGTTGCTACGGATAAAACTCCTGAGCAGTGGTTGCATGAACTGAGCGATCGGGCTCAGGATGCTGGCCACAAAGTAGAGTGGTATGGTAGCGGCAAACACGAATGGGTACGCATCGACGGCAAAGAAGATAGGGCCGCGATCGACATTCTTCGTCAATTTGCTAAAAAGTAGCCGGAGCCGTTACAATAGTAGTTGATTAAAGTAAGGGAAAATAAGCGATATGTTTCAACTTGATGATCAATTTCTAAAAGACCTCGGTCTCGACCAGCTACCCGAAGAACAAAAGCAAGCATTTAAGGAACACATTTATAACGAGCTTGAGCTGCGAGTGGGCGTGCGCCTTTCCGACGGGCTGAGCGACGCGCAGCTTAGGGAATTTGAATCATTTGTTGATCGCGACGACGAAAAGGTACGCGCGTGGGTTGCGGCAAACACCCCTGATTACGTGAACGATCAAAGTTTTGTGCAGTTGAAGGCAAGCGCCCCGCAAGGCACCGAAGAAGCGGCGATTTTGGCGGAGTATGCTTCGTTGAAGTGGCTCGGCCTCAACCGTCCGAATTACCGCGAAGTTGTTGCGCAGGTGTTGGAAGAATTGAAGCGCGAGATCATGAGTAACCGCGACGCTATCCTTGGCAGCAACGATCAGGCGGCGTAACCTCGAAGAAACGCTTCGCCGCTCATCCGCCGACCGCTTGGCGCGATGAGTTCATCAACCGATAAGAAAGCACTGTCTTGACACAGGAAGTCAAGCGGTGTTTTTTTCTCGCCTGAAACGTGGGCTTTCGTGACGATGATCGTGTGGCCGTTTAGCGTTAGTTTGCTTTTTGGAAAGCCGAGGTGGGCGCGGACACGTCGCTCAGCCTGCACGGCGCTGAGATTGGCAAGATCAAGCCGGGCATCGGATTTGCTGAGTAGCTGACAATACGAAGCCTGACTGTCGTCTTGGGAGGTTGGCGTGAGTGAGCCATCCAGGATGGATGGAAGAATCGAGAAGAGAAGATCCGCGCCTTTTTGCGCCAAGGTGTCATAGAGTTCGAACTTGGTTTCGGTGCCTGCAAGGGGAGTGGTAGTTTGGGCGTACACCGGGCCTTCGTCCATTCCTGCGCTTAGCTTCATAATAGAGACGCCGGTCTGTGAATCGCCTGCAGCAATGGCTGATTCTATGGGGGTTGGGCCGCGATATTTAGGCAAAAGGGAAGGGTGAATATTTATGATGCCTTTAGGGAAGATGTCTATGACAGCCTGGGGAATGATACGGCCATATGCCGCCAAAACGGCGGCCGGTGCCTCGTAAGTCCGTAGCTGTTCGGCGATTTCGGCTGGCTTGTTTGGCAGCAGAACGGGGATTCCGTGCGCCTCGGCGATTTCGGCTACTTCTAATTTACGGTTACTACGAGACTGGCCGTCGGAGTGGTGCGATACGACTGCCGCCACGTCGTAACCGCGCTCGATCAGTCCGCGCAAAATTGGCGCGTCGGTAGAAGCAAGACCACTGACGAGCCGCTCATTGCCAAAGAATACGATTGTTTTTGACGTGTTGTTCATAGTTAAGTGGCTGGAGCTCGCCTTTCTCATCGAGCGTGTAAAATGCTTCAGAGTTGTCTTGGATATGATCGATAAAAACGATGCCGTTGGTGTGGTCGACTTCGTGCTGAATGACGCGGGCAAGGAAGCCCTCGGCCTTAAATCTTACTTCATTACCTTCGATGTCGAGCGCTTTGACGCGGATCTTTGTGTAGCGCGGCACCATGCCGTAAACATTATTAACGCTGAGGCACCCTTCATAATCAGAAACGATTTCACCTTCAAACTTGACGATCTCGGGATTAATGAGAGCAGTAAATTCGCGGGTCGCCTTGTCTTCAAAGTCGCTGCGCACGATGACGACGCGTTCCAGGTGGTCGACCTGAACGGCTGCAAGAGCGGCGCTGATTTCGTGTGGGCGCGAATCTTCCCAGTCGAGCGAAGCGGCGGTCATGTCGTCGACTAATTTGATGGTATCGTCGGTGATAACGTGGACTTTAGCTGATCTCTGGCGGAGGTGTGTGTTTGGTAGCGTAATTATGTCTTCTTTTTTCATCTTGCTCCATTATACCAAGATATGACGTAAAAAACAGAGGTGAATTAGGTTTTAGAGCAGACTGATGGGGTCGAGTTCGAACTGCCAGTGGGCGGGCGGAATGAATCGTAGTGCCGCGACTAGATCTGCGCGTTTAGGCGACTTGAGAGTGAGTTGCCAGCGGTACGTGTCGTGCTGGCGCTCGTAAAATGCTGGTGTCGGGCCGAGCACTTGGACGTCGCCAATCTTTTTTGAGCGGAGTTCATCCGCCAACTTCTTAGCGTTTCTTATGGCGGCGGCTTCGGTTTTGTATATGCAGGTTAGTCTCAATAGGTAGGTAAACGGCGGGAAGAGATTGCGGCGGCGCTCCACAAGTGTGGTTTTGTAAAAATGTTCGTAATTTTGCGCGAGCCCGTCAACGACGGACGGATGAGCTGGCTGGTAGCTTTGGACAATAACGTTCGTGGCGTGGTGTGAGCGCCCGACGCGCCCGACAACCTGGGCGAGCAGCTGGAATGTCCGCTCGCCCGACCCGTAGTCGGGCAGACTAAGCCCTGCATCGGCTTGTATAATGCCCACGGTGCGGAGTTTTGGCAGGTCGAGTCCTTTTGCGATAACCTGTGTGCCGATGATGAGATCGATATTGCCCTCGTATAGTTCTTTGTATTTCTTTTCGACTGACTCACCAGTCTCTACGTCGCCATCGAAGCGGGCGATCGTCTTATTTGGAAAAAGCTTGCGCAGTTCCGACTCGATTAGCTTGGTTCCGATTCCTTTGTGAATGATTTCGGTTGAGTGGCAAACAGGGCAGCTGGTCGGGACTTTCTCGGTAAGCGCACATATATGACAACGAAGAATATGCTGGTCCGCATGCAGTGTGAACGGGATAAAACAGCGTGGGCAGATGGCCGACCATCCGCAGTTTTCGCATAACGTGGTGCTCGCGCTGCCGCGCCGGTTGTGAAAGATAAGAGCCTGCTGGCCGTTCGCGAACGTTTCCTCTAGCTGCATCAATAGTTTGTCTGAAAGAAAGCGGTGCTTTTTAAAATTGGCACGCTTCGTCATGTCGATGAGCTGGATATTTGGCGGAGTGGCGCCAGCTTTGGCCCGGGTGTTCATGTGGATGATCGGCCGGCCCGATTGTTCGGCTAGGTAGTAATCGGCAACCGCTGGTGTTGCTGTGCCGAGCACGACTTTTGCCTTGTGATGCGCGGCCAGGACGCTCGCGGTGCGAAGTGCCGAGTAGCGCGGGGACTGTTCTTGTTTGAAGCTTGGTTCATGAGCTTCATCGATCACAATAAGGCCAATATTTTTGAGAGGTAAAAATAGTGCCGACCGCGGTCCGACAACGACCTGTGGTGAAGTGGCCGTAAGTGCCTCGTGCCAGGCGATGTGTCGCTGGGCCTCAGTTTGGCGGGAGTGGGTTAGGATGATGTCGGTGAAGTGGTGAGAGAATTCATCGACCAGCTGGGAGGTGAGAGCGATTTCGGGTACGAGGATGGTGACGGATTGTCCGCGGGCAAGCGCGCGCTCGGCGAGTTCGATGTATACTGCCGTCTTGCCTGAGCCGGTCACACCGTGAAGAAGGGCAGAGCCAGGCGACATGTTCTCGATTGTATCGATAGCCGTACGCTGGTCAGGAGTGAATACATTTTTTGTTCGCTCTCGCAGACTCTGGTGGGGTTGAACCTTTTGCTCACGGCGAGTCTTCTGAATGCCGCGCGGCAAGATGGTCTGTAGTACAAGGGCTAAGTGGGTAGCGTAATACTCGCTCATCCAAATAGCGAGGCGTACGAGTGAGGAGGGTAGGGGTGCGCTTTCGAGCGTTTCGGAAATGGTTTTTGTGTCATATGTTGGTTTTTTTACTTCACGCAGCACAACGCCCACAAGTGATTTCTTACCAACCTCAATACGGACGATCTGGCCGATAGACAGGGCAGGCTCGGAGGCATAGGTAAAAAATCCGCTGCTGGCACGGACAATTTGATTTGGCGCCACCTCGTAGTAGTGCATAGTTCCCAGTATACTGCTAAACTAAACATATGTATTTTGAAAGTCGCGCGCAGGCCGGACAATTGTTGGCGGCGCAATTAGTTGAGAAGTATCGTTATGAGAACTGTGCGGTCGTGGCGCTTAGCGATGGCGCTGTGCAGGTAGGCGAGCAGATCGCCCAGGAGCTCCACTGTATTTTGACGATGCTGCTGATCGAGGATATCCCTGTACCGGGCGAGAACATGAGTTTCGGTGGTGTGTCGCAAAGTGGCGGCTTTACCTACAATGGTGATTTCAGTACGGGTGAAATGGAAGAATACGCGGGGGAATTTCATGGGTATCTGGAAGAGCAAAAACGCGAAGCTTTCCAGAAGATCAATCGGTTGCTGGGTGACGGCGGTGTGATAGAGAGCGACATGCTGCGCGACCACGTGGTGATTTTAGTGGCCGACGGGTTGGATAATGGGACGGTGCTCGATGTGGCGCTGGAGTTCTTAAAGCCGATCCGTATCACTAAACTGGTAGTCGCGACACCGCTTGCCACGGTGCCGATTGTGGACAAACTGCACATTGTCGCCGATGAGTTGCATGTGCTGGACGTGAAGGAAAACTTCATGGGAACCGATCATTATTATGAGAAGAATGACATTCCGTCCCACGAAGATACGATCGCCAAAATCAACGAAATCGTACTGAATTGGCGATAGGAGACGTTGAAAAGCCTTGCAAAAAAGTGTAGAATAAAAAGCAACGGAAGAGACAGAGTTAAATAAGGGAAGATATGCTAGACGTTTTTATTACCTCGAGAGTGCGCCGAAAAATTGTAGTGGTATACGCAAAGTATCCAGATTTTCATACGCACGTTCGCGGTCTTGCAAAGCTGATCAAGGAAGATCCGGGCAACATTCAGCGTGAACTGAAACGCCTTGAAAAGGTCGGGTTCTTGGTTAGCGAAAAGCAGGGAAATACCAAGATTTATTCGACGAACAAGCAGTTTCCTATTTTTAAGGAGCTCCAGAGCATTGTGATTAAATCACAGCAACAGGCCGGCCGGCCGAAACGTTCGTCTGCTGATTTGTAATGACGCTTTTTGATGAGATCTTAAAAGCACGTGGCCTGGTAGGACCGGCACGTGATCTTTTTTTGTCGCCAAGTTATGATGCCAGACATGATCCGTTTTTACTGCCCGATATGCAGGCGGCGGTTGATCGCCTGGTGAGCGCACGCGAAAAGCAGGAGCGAGTGACGATTTACGGCGACTATGACATCGACGGGCTGACGGCGACGACAGTATTGCTGGATGCGTTTGATTCGTTTGGATTTAAGAACGTCGAGGCGTTTATCCCGAACCGCTTCGTGGAAGGATACGGCCTCACGGTGGAGGCCGTGGAAAAGATTGCTGCCAACGGTGCGCAGCTGATTGTGACAGTGGACTGTGGCAGTCTGAGTCAGAAAGAAATCGGGCGGGCGAATGAACTCGGCGTCGATATTATCGTGACAGATCATCACAATGTTATGGCCGTGCAGCCGCCGGCAGTTGCCGTGATAAACCCGAAGCGGGTTCTGATGGAGTATCCGGATGAATTTGAAAGTAATTATACGATTAAGTCGGATTCAAAACTGCGCGGAAAAATCTATCCGTTCTTGGACCTTCCGGGTGTGGGCGTAGCATTCAAGCTGGTTCAGGCATTGCAGACGCGACTCGACGGCATCGCGCCCGGCCAGGAAAAGTGGCTGCTTGACCTGGTGGCACTCGGGACGGTCTGTGACGTGGTGACGCTGATTGATGAAAATCGCGCCCATGTGTATTGGGGGCTGAAGGTGCTTGCTAAAACGCGTCGTCCCGGACTGAAGGCACTAATGGCGGTGGCGAACGTGGAGCCTGAAAAAATCAACGCGCGGCATCTTGGCTTTGGACTTGGGCCGCGCATGAACGCCGCGGGACGACTGGAAACGGCACAGTACGCGCTCGATATGCTACGAGCCAGGGAAGGCATGCTGGCACTTGAGAAGGCGCAGCAGCTCGATGCCTTAAATGTAGCGCGGCGCAGCGATCAGGATAATATTTTTAAGAGTGCCATTCTGCAGGCGGAAGAATACAAAGATCATCCGGTGCTTGTGGTGAGTCATCCGGATTGGAACCATGGGATCATCGGGATCGTGGCGGCAAAACTACTGGAAAAATACAAGAAGCCGACGTACGTATTGCAGGAGATGGGTGCGGAGAGTAAGGGGTCGGCGCGTAGCTTCGGCGGTTTCAGCGCGGCCGACGCTATCAGGGCGGCGGATGACATTATTATAAAAGGCGGCGGCCACAAACTTGCGGCGGGCGTGACGCTGCTCACGGAGAATATTCCGGCTTTCCGCCAACGCGTCAATGAGTTTTACCGATCACAAAAATTGTTCAACCAAGCTGAGTTGTTGTTGCCAAATGCGGATGCGGCAGTGGCGGATTTTACTCATGTTCACGAGGCCTTTTTGGAGGAGCTTGCGCTGCTGGAGCCTTTTGGCAACGGTAATCCTGAACCTGTTCTTAAGAGTGAAAACGTGCTGGTAATCAACCAGCGTCGCATGGGTGCTGACGCACAGCATGTGAAGCTGGAGTTGCAGGACGCAGGCAGGAGATCAATGCAAATGCTCGCCTTCAATGCGCCGGAACATTTTTTTGTGGAGCCGGGCGAGTACGTAAACGTGTGGTTTCAGCCGACAATAAACGAATGGCAGGGGCGCCGCACGGTTGAGGGGCGCCTGCTTCATCTTGAAAACATCGAATAGTTGGATCCGGAATCTCTTGTATAACTGCTCGCTATCTGTTACAATACATTGCATATGGTACAAGTAACACGTAAAGATGAACGCGAAGCGAACGAAAACATCATTCGTCGTTTCAATCGCAAAGTTTTGCAGAGCGGTGTGCTCGCACAGGCTAAAGAGTCTATGCGGTTCAAAAAAGAACTCAGCAAAACCGAGCGCCGCCAAAAAGCGATCATTCGCAAAGAGCGAAAGAACGAAAAATTAGCCAAAGCTCGTTTGGGGATCCGCTAATTTATGGCGCTGAAACGCGCTATTGACGACGATCTTAAAGCCGCTCTTTTGGGCGGCGATCGTTTTGCTGGCGAGACGCTGCGCGGCCTCAAGGCGGCGATTTTGAATGAAGAGGTCGCTCAGAACAAGCGCGAAGAAGGATTGGACGATGCGACGATTGAGCAGATTGTTGCCAAAGAAGTAAAAAAGCGCAACGAAAGCGCCGCGCTGTACGATCAAAACAACCGCCAGGACGCCGCGGACGACGAACGCCGCGAAGCGGAAATCATCAGCAAGTACCTGCCGAGGCAACTCAGCGAAGCGGAGCTTACGACCTTCGTAGATGCGAAGATTGCCGAGCTTGGAGCGACCGACATGAGGATGATGGGGCAGGTGATTGCCGCCGTCAAGAAAGAGGTTGGTAATACTGCTGACGGCGCACTGGTCGCGAAACTTGTTAAAGAAAAATTAGCGTAGATATAGGAAGAGATAAAGGTGATTTTATTTTTTGGTCCGACGGGTGCCGGTAAAAGTATGCAGGGGCAGATGCTGGCCGTGCGCCAGGGTTGGAAATGGCTTTCAACCGGCGAAATGCTGCGCGCAAGCAAAGACCCTGAGGTCATTAAAGTACTGAAATCCGGCGAGCTTGTCAGTGATGAACTTACCTACGATGTCTTTGATGAGGCTGTTCGTGACGCCAAGGCGAAGAACTATCCAAAAATCATCGTTGATGGGTTCCCGCGTACGAAAGACCAGGCCGAGTGGCTAGCGGATTATATGGAAAAAAGCGGCGAGAAGATCGATCTTGTGGTAGTGCTTGAAGTTCCTGAAAGTGAAATTATGAAACGCCTCGAAGTGCGCGGCCGCATGGAAGATACTCCTGAAACCATCGCAAGGCGCATGAGCATTTACCGCCAAAAAATGTATCCGATACTTGGAAGTTTTGCTGAGGATGGTGTAAAAATCATTCACCTTGACGGAACGGGCAGTGCAGGCGAAGTGCATGACCGCATTTACGCCGAGGTGGTTGGAGCGCATGCAACCGCCTAAGACCAGCAAGCAAATCGAGGCGATGCGTGAAGGCGGCAGGCTTATCGCTACCATCTTTGACGGCTTGAAAAAACAAGTCCGTCCTGGCATGAGCGAACTGGAAGCCGACGCATGGGTGGAAGAAGAAATTGCCCGCTTGGGTGCAGTCGCTACGTACAAAACTTCGGAGGTGAATTTTCCGAATGTAATCTGCATCAGCACGAACGACGAAATTGTCCACGGTGTCCCGACCGAGTATATGTTTGAGAAAGGCGACATCGTAAGTTTTGATCTGGTGATTACGTATAAAGGCATGAAAACCGACGCCGCATTTACGATGGTGGTGGGAGAATCGGCGAGCGGCGTGAAGAAACATCTTATTAATACGACCGAGCGGAGCCTGTACGCGGGGATCGATGCCATAAAGGGGCCGGTGCGAACGGGTGATATCAGCGCGGCGGTCGAGAAAGTTTTAAGCGACGGTAAACTTGGCATCGTGCGCGATCTTGTGGGTCACGGCGTTGGCCTGGAGATGCATATGCCGCCGGAAATCCCAAATTACGGCCGGAAGGGAACGGGCGTTTTGCTGCAGCCGGGCGATACGATTGCGATTGAACCGATGGCTACCTTGGGAAAAGAAAAAATCAGAACCGATGCCGACGGCTGGACGATCTGCACGGCGGACGGAAGCCTGGCGGCGCATTTTGAACACACTATTCTTATTACTGAGACCGGCGCGGAAATCCTGACGCAGCTTTAGCGCGCTCCTCCTCCTGCATAATCTGAACGGGTACGCTAGGCAAAAGCGGCCATAAGCGTTATACTTTTACGTATGCAAGAAACATCTCGATATGCAGTCGGTATAGATATCGGTACGACCAATGTTCGTTGCGTAGTAGGACATATCGACGCCACAACAGGAACGCCAACGATTGTTGGCGTGGGACAAGCGCCAAACAGCGGCATGCGAAAAGGTGTCGTTGCTAATTTAACCGGACCCGCCCAGGCGATTGACGATGCGCTCGGCGAGGCTGAACGCATGAGCGGCTACCAGGTGAATGCTGCTTCTATTAGTATTAATGGCGCGCATATTCTTAGTACGAAAGCCGACGGTATGATCGCCGTGGGAGCGATGGATCATGAGATCGTTAGTGAAGATCTGGCCCGCATTGAAGAGGTGGCGACACTCGGCAAGATTCCGGCAAACCGTGAAATTCTTGAGGTTGTACCCCACAGCTATCGCTTGGACGGACAAGATAATATCAAAGATCCGCTCGGTATGACCGGTACGCGTCTCGAGATTAACGCGAACGTGGTTTCGGCTTTAGTGCCGCACCTTTCTAACTTGCAAAAATCAGCCGAAATGGCAAAGGTTGAGCCACACAACATTACGACGGCGGTGCTTGCGGCCGCGCGTGCTGTTTTAAGCGAACAGCAGCTTGAAAACGGTGTTGCTGTCGTTGACCTTGGCGGCGCGACGACGAGCGTAGCTGTATTTGAAGAAGGTGATCTGCAGCATGTCGGTGTGATTCCAGTAGGTGGTATTAATATTACAAACGACCTGGCGATCGGTCTTAAGACCGATCCGGAAATTGCCGAGCAGGTGAAGGTGACGCACGCAACGGCAAACGGACGGAAGAACGATGAACGGATTACTGTCAAACAGGACAAAGAAGTTCATACGTTCGAGTCGAGCGATGTTGACGAAATCGTGGAAGCGAGGCTTGAAGAAATTTTTGATGCAGTCCAAAAAGAGCTCAAAAAAGCCGGCCGTGCAGGGCAGCTGCCAAGCGGCATCGTGCTGACTGGTGGCACCGCGAAGATCAAGGGAATGGCTGAGTACACTAAGGCAAAACTTGGCCTGGCTGCCCGGATAGGCAAGTCATCGGGCTATGGCGGCGTGGCGGAAAATATCGAAGAACCGCAATTCGCAACAGTAGTAGGATTGATGCTTTTAGACGCTCAGGGCGCGAGCCATGTGCCGGCTTCACAGAAGCCCGGCGGCGGAGGCAAGGCGGCAATGAAGAATGCCAGCGGGATGGTTTCCAAATTTTTGGACAGGTTCAAGGCGTAATTTGTTTTTGAACAATAAATGTTATACTTAGAAAAGAATAGAATATCGGGGGAGAATATAGTTCCATGCCGGAAGTAAAACCAAGTGAAATACAAACCTTCGCCAGCATTAAAGTTGTTGGTGTTGGTGGTGCGGGCGGCTCGGCCGTCAACCGCATGAAAGATGCCGGCCTTGCGGGTGTACAGTTTATTGCAATGAACACGGATGCGCAGGCGCTGCACAATTCAAAAGCAGACGTAAAGATCCATCTTGGACACAACACGACCAACGGTCTTGGTGCGGGCGCTGATCCGTCAACTGGCGAAGCGGCAGCGAATGAGTCGCGCGACGAAATCCGTGAAGCGCTTGAAGGTGCCGACATGGTTTTTGTAACGATCGGTGCGGGCGGTGGAACAGGAAGCGGTGCGGGCCACGTGGTGGCAGAAATTGCGCGCGAGCTCGGCATTCTAGTAGTTGGTGTCGCGACGAAGCCGTTTAGCTTTGAAGGCGAAAAACGACGCCAAAATGCCGAATGGGCGATCGCACAGCTAGGCCGCCAGGTTGATACGCTTATTACTATTCCAAATGATCGCTTGCTCCAAACGATTGATCGCCGTACGCCGCTGCTTGAAACATTCAAGATCGCAGACGACGTGCTGCGTCAGGGCGTGCAGGGAATTTCTGAGCTTATAACCGAACACGGCCTCATTAACCTCGACTTTGCCGACGTAAAGGCTATTATGAGCAACGCTGGTTCGGCGCTTATGGGAATCGGCCGCGCTTCTGGCGACGACCGCGCCGCACAGGCTGCACAGCAGGCGATCGAATCGCCGCTTATTGAAGTGTCGATTGACGGTGCCAAGGGTGTACTCTTCAATGTTACTGGTGGTTATGACATGTCGATGTCGGAAATCCAGGAAGCTGCCGAAATCATTACGAGTGCTGTTTCACCGGACGCCAATATTATTTTTGGTGCCACTCTGAAGCCTGAGCTCGAAGATGAGCTGATTATCACGGTGATTGCCACCGGATTTGACAGTGCTTACTTCCACGAGCAGGCCGCACAGTTAGAAACGCCAGTGGTTGGAAACGCGCCGGTACCTGCCGTGGGTGCTGCCGACGAAGCGGTTGAGGCGATCAACATGGATCTTGACCAAACTGATGCGGCGACTGTTTTTGCAGAAGAGAGCACGAACGACATCTGGAATACTCCTCCTGAGGAAGATGATGAGTCAGACACGCCGGCATTTCTTCGCCGCCGCAAGAAAAATAAATCATCGGACGAATCATAGGGGGAGCGTACGAGCGTGAGCGCAAAATATAAAATCGGGGACAGCCGCGTTATCGAGTCGCGTGAGGCGGCCGATGGCCTGACTATTCGCCGCCGCCGCGAATCTCTTGACGGCAAGCATCGTTTTACTACCTACGAACGCATCGAGCGGCCCAACCTTGCCGTTGTAAAGAAAGACGGTTCCCGTGAACTTTTCGACCGGGAAAAATTAGCTACGGCGGTAAAACGCTCGGTGGGCAAATTTTTTACGTCAGAACTGGAAGTGGAGGAGATTATTAACGATGTCGAGGATGCGCTTTACGGCCTAGGCGAAAGCGAAGTCGCCTCAAGCCAGATAGGCGACCTCGTCCTTGACGAATTGGCTGCTCGCAATGAGGTGGCGTATGTGCGGTTTGCCAGCGTCTACCACGAATTTAAAACGCTCGACGAGTTCGAGGAAATATTACAGCAGCGCCGTAAAAAATAGGAGAGGGACGCATGAGGACGGTTGTCGTATACAAAGATGAAACAGATTATTCCCGAGAAGTAACCGACTATCTGCACGACTTTTTCCGTCAGACCGGCCACGAACTTGAGACGATTGATCCCGACACGAAAGACGGTGCCGACTTTTGCCGAGCGCACGACATCGTTGAATATCCGAGCGTGGTCGCGCTGAGCGACGACGGCATGCTGCAGAACTTGTGGCGCGGTTTGCCGCTGCCAACGATCAGCGAAGTGAGCTACTATGTATAAATTGTTTCAACACGCGCGGGAGCGATCCGACGTTTGGATTTTCTCTACGATGCTGGTTTCGGCGATACTCAGCCTTATTGCAGCTTTTGTGTTATCGGTTGATTCGCTTGAAATAGCAAAAAACCCAAATGCACAGCTAAGCTGCAGCATCAACGTGGTTCTCAACTGCGCCAGTGTCATGCGGCACCCTACTTCGGATCTTTTTGGTTTTCCTAACAGTTTCCTCGGCCTTATGGCAGAGCCAGTTGTCATTACCGTGGCGATTGCAGGGCTTGCCGGCGTACGCTTTCCACGGCCGTTTATGGCGGCGGCACAGGTTGGCTATGGCGCCGGTCTGATTTTTGCTTACTACCTTTTCTTCGTGAGCTATCTCGTAATTGGCGCGCTGTGTCCGTGGTGTCTGCTGGTGACGCTTTCAACCACGCTTGTGTTCATGTCAATGCTCCACTATAACATTCGGGAAGATAATCTTTATCTCTCTGAAAAAACCAGCAAACGTCTGAAGCAATGGACAAAACAAGGATATGACCGATTTGTGACCGCCATCACACTTGCAGTGCTTATCTTCATGATACTCTTTAAATATCATGAAGGACTGTTTGGATAAAGGAGGGCAGTTATGACGACAAATACAAAAGTGAGCAGAGCAGGTGGCCAGGCTTGGTACGCGGTTGCGGCCGTGCGGATATTACTGGGGTTTGTTTTTCTGTGGGCATTTTTTGACAAGCTGTTTGGGCTAGGATTTGCTACTCCGGCGGCTAAATCGTGGCTCGGTGGCGGCAGCCCTACCGCCGGATTTTTGAAAAGTGTAGAGGGGCCATTCGCCGATACGTTCCATGCCATGGCTGGCAATCCGTTGTTCGACTGGCTTTTTATGCTTGGATTGCTTGGTATAGGCCTGGGGTTGTTACTTGGTGTAGCGGTGCGTCTTAGCGTAGTCACGGGGTCGATGCTGCTTTTCATGATGTGGATGGCGAGCCTGCCGATCAAAACCAATCCGATTATTGATGAGCATATCGTGTATATTGCCATGTTGTGGGTAATTGGTGCCGGCCTGGCGCAGCAAGAATGGAGCCTTACTAGCTGGTGGCAGAAGCTGCCGTATGTTAAAAACACATACTGGCTAAAGTAGATGCAGATAGTTGAGAGTGATGTCGAACTTATTGGGCGTTCGGCATCAATTTTAACTAAGCGTTGAAGATATACAGAATATAGAGTAAACTGTAGGAAACGTCTCTGCTATGCGGAGTGAGCGGCCATCACCCGCGAATGTTTTGGGAAGAAATCGTATGAGAGTAGACCCCAACGCGTACGCTGCGTCAAAGCGAACAACTAAGCGCTAAAAAGAATCTCTTTTTAGAAACTGGATGGCACCGTCCGATATCGGATTCCAGTGACTAAGAAGGGATTTTTTGTTTTAAGAAAGGAGCTATCATGAAACAGGAATTCATAATCGCCGTCCCGACGCTGGACGACGTCGAACACATGAACGCGATGTGGAATCAATCGTGGCTTGATACGTATCCGAACGAAGCGGCCGGTGTGACGCACGAGTGGGTAAAGAAAAAAATAGGGGGATGGGAAAATCCAGAAAATATACAAAAGCGGAAGAAGCAACTGATTGATGCTGAGAGTAACCCGGATGTAATGTGGCGAGTTGCAAAAGATAAAAATGGTAAAGTCATAGGAGTTGCCGCACCATATCGAGATGCTACTACGCAATGTGTCGGTGCAATTTATGTAGATAAAGATTATCACGGGAGCGGTGTGGCGCAAGCGCTTATGAAAGAGATTCTTGCATGGGCCGATCCTGCGCGGCCGCTTGAGCTGGAGGTTGCTACCTATAATGAACGAGCCAAGGCTTTTTACCGAAAGTATGGCTTTACAGAAGTGGAAGATTCAGAACGTCTGGTTCATGATACGATCCCGGTTGTAAAAATGATTAGAAAAGGAGGCGCATTGTGAAACTTGAGGGAGCTTCGTTCGTCAACAGCCCGTTTTGCAAAGGCATCGGCTTTGCAAAAGAAGGCGCGAGCATGGACATCGCAAAAATTGAACTTACGGGCCGCTACCCGGAAAGTGGCTGGGTAGTAAACGAAGTCAGTTACGAAATGGCCTACGTGATGAACGGCAGCGGTAAGCTCATAAATAGAGACGGAGAATCGTTTGAGGTACGTGAGGGCGACGTCGTATCGATAGATCCTGGAAAGCAATACGCCTGGGATGGCATGATGACGCTGATTGTACCGTGTACCCCGCCATTTGATCCAAACAAGCATAAACATGTGGAGGAAAACTAGATGAAGTTCAAGGCAAACACCCGCCGTCGTGCGCTGGAGTACGAAAAAGACCTGGTGCTGCAGTGGAAGAAAAACAGGACGTTTGAGAAGTCGATAGAGCAGCGTCCAAAGGGTGACGCATACGTATTTTATGACGGGCCGCCATTTATTACCGGCGTTCCGCACCACGGAACGCTGCTTTCCAGCGTGGTAAAAGATGCGATTCCTCGCTTCCAGACAATGAAAGGCAAGCGCGTCGAGCGCGTGTGGGGTTGGGACTGTCACGGTTTGCCGGCGGAAGTTTTTACCGAGAAAAAGCTTGGCATTAAAGACCGCCGCGACATCGGCACGAAAATCAGCCTCGAAGAATACATCATGACCTGCCGTGACAACATGGTGCAGACCGGCAACCTGTGGGAAGACACGATCGACCGGATTGGCCGCTGGGTCGATTTTAAGGGCGCCTACAAAACCATGGACAAAGATTACATGGAGAGCGTATGGTGGGCGTTCAAAACGCTGTACGAAAAGGGAAAGATTTACGAAGGCGAGCGCGTGCTGATGTACTGTACTCGTGACGCGACGCCACTTTCCAAGGCTGAAGTTACTATGGATGCCGGCGCATATCAGGAAATCACTGACCCGAGTGTCTACGTAAAGTTCAAACTCAAAGACGAAGATGCGTACCTGCTGGCGTGGACAACTACGCCGTGGACGCTACCAGCGAACGTCGCCGTGGCGGTGAACAAAGATTTTAATTATACGGAAGTTGAAGTTGGCGGCGAGAAGCTCATCCTTGCAAAAGAGTTGCTCGATAAAGTTTTGACCGATGAAAAGCATACGGTGCTGCCGTACAAAGTGCTGCGGACAATAAAGGGAAGCGACCTTGTTGGCCGGAAGGTCGAGCCGCTGTTTGAGGACCGGGGCAAGAACGCACACGTCGTTTATCACGAAGATTATGTCAGTCTCGACGAGGGAACGGGTATCGTACACTCGGCACCAGCGTACGGTGAAGAGGACTTCATCATGGCAAAAGAAAATGATATTCCCGTGGTCTCAAATATCGATGAGAACGGCTTTTACACTTCCGGCGAATGGAAAGGCAAGCAGGTTTGGGAAAACAACAAAGCGATCGCCAAAGAACTGCACGAGCGAGGCATTGTCTGGAAGATCGAATACATCCGCCACAGCTATCCGCACTGTCACCGCTGCGGCACACGCCTGATGTACCGCGCACACCCGAGCTGGTTCATGGATATCGACGGCCAGCGAGAGCAGATGCTGGTGGAAAATACAGAGAACATCAACTGGTTCCCAGAGCACGTCAAGCACGGCCGTTTTGAAAAGACGGTTGAGCAGGCGCCGGACTGGAATCTTTCGCGCGATCGCTTCTGGGCGACGGCGATGCCGGTTTGGGAAGGCGTTGATAAACACGGCAAGAAGCATCAGAAAGTCATGGGGAGCTACGCCGAGCTGAAGGAACTTTCGGGCGTGGAGCTCGACGATTATCATCGTCCGTGGGTTGATGACATCGAGTTTGATCTCGATGGCGTGCACTACAAACGCATCGAAAAGGTGATGGACTGCTGGTTTGAATCGGGCAGCATGCCGTTCGCGCAGTTCCACTATCCGTTTGAAAACGTCGAGAAATTCGAGAGTAACTTCCCGGGCGACTTCATCACCGAGTACGTCGGGCAGGTCCGCGCGTGGTTTTACTATGTCCATGCTGTGAATGTGGGGCTATTTGGCAAAAATGCATTCAAAAACGTGATCGTCACTGGAAACCTGGCGGGAAATGACGGCCGCAAGATGAGCAAAAGTTATGGCAACTACACCGACCCGAACGTGCTGATGGACGAATATAGCGCCGACAGCTTGCGCTTTCTTTTGCTCTCCAGTCCGCTGCTCAACGCCGAAGACTTCGCCCTTCAGGACAAAGAAGTTGGTGACGTGGCGAGAAAGCTCAGCATGGTATGGAATATGTACGATTTCTTTACGATGTACGCCGAGGTGGATGGCTGGGAGTTTAAGGGTGGATCGACTGATCCGACTGAAAGCCTCGAAAATCCGCTCGACCAGTGGATTGTTAGTCGCGTTCACCAACTGAATAAAGAAGTTGAACGGCATATGAACGTGTATGACGTGCCAAATGCGGTCAAGCCGATTCTGCCGTTTATCGAAGATGCCAGCAACTGGTATGTCCGACGGTCTCGCCGCCGCTTCTGGAAATCGGGCGACGATACCGATAAAAACAACGCCTACCGCACGTTGCACTATGTGCTTGTCCAGCTCGCGCAGATCATGGCGCCATTTACGCCGTTCCTTGCCGAAGAGCTTTATCAGAAACTGACCGGAGGCGAAAGTGTGCACCTGCTTGATTGGCCGGTGGCGGGACGCGTCAACGAACTTGTCGTGAGCGATATGGAGACGGTGCGCGAGTACGTAAACGCTGGTCTTAGTATCCGCGCCAAGGAGCGCATGAAAGTACGCCAGCCGCTCGCGAGCGTCACTGTTCCGGCGCTTGGTTCGTTCGTGAATTTCGAGGACATTCTAACGGAAGAACTGAACGTGAAAAAGGTAAAGGTCGGCAAGGAACTGGCGCTCGACGTGAAGCTTACGCCAGAACTAAGGCGCGAAGGTTTGATGCGCGAAGTTGTGCGTCACGTACAAAACGCCCGCAAAAACGCTGGACTGAATGTTGACGATCGGATTGTGCTGAGTCTCAGGGCGACTGATGAGCAGCTTCTTCTGGCGGTGAACGAGCACAAGCAAACCATTATGGCTGAAACGCTTGCCGAAGATATTACCGAAGCGACATATGCATTTGAAACGGTGGTGAAGGTAGAAGGGAATGAGCTGGCCGTCTCGCTTGAAAAGAAGTAGCCGACGCGGCTGATTGACATACATAAGCATTTATGTTACTATCGTGGCATAAACGTAAAAAACAAATAGAAAACAGACTATGTCATTATTCAGCCACCACATTTCCTTTAAGCAGATCGACCCGCTTGATAATGGTTTACGCGAAGAAATCGAAAGCGAACGCCTCGAGCCGCAGGCGATCACGCTTGAAGAGGGTGTCGACGAAGGTAAGCTCTCGGAATACTGGCAGTCGGTTGAATCTGACATCGAAAAAGACCCCGAGTGGTTCAGTTTTTCGGAAGACGAATAGCCCTGCCGGATTTTGTAGGGTAGACTGTATATAAATGATGGAACTTACCGATGAACAATTCGACCGGCTGATTACCCGGGCTATGGACGAGCTGCCGCAAAAATATATTCGCGGCCTTGAAAACGTGGCGATTGTGTACGCGGACGAGCCAACGCCGGAGCAAAAGCAGAAGATGAAACTCGACGACCATCATCTTTTGCTGGGCCTTTACGAAGGAATCCCGCTTACTCAGCGCGGCAGCGGCTGGTCGGGTATGTTGCCAGATAAAATCACGCTTTTTAAGCATTCTATTTTGAAAGTCGTGCACAGCGAAGCCGAACTTTTCGAGCAGATAAAACGCACATTGTGGCATGAAATCGCCCACTATTACGGCCTCGATCATACCCGGATTCACGAGCTCCAGGCGCGCTCACATCCTGGCGCGTAATACGTCCGTGTGATAAAATTGGTTCAGAACTAACACTACATGTGGAGTGTAGGGGGAGTGGGGGTGACCATATGGGATTACATATCCAGCGAGGATCGTCAAGAAAAGCTCAGCTAATAACAACTTTATTCGCAGCTTTCGCGTTGATTGCGCAACCTACGGCGGCTACGTTGCGGAGCATTACCGTGAGTGCGCTCAGTATGGCGCCCGACACCTCTAATATTAAATTCAAGAATTCGCCAAAATATGTTCGTGCAAATACCTCAGGTGATGTTGGCGCACAACTTGTCACCTACAGTACTACAACAGATGTTAATTTCTATCTTGATGGTGATGAGAGTACTCCGATTGCGGGAGTAAATCATGGCTTGTCAGGGGCGGGCTATAACGAGTGGCGTCTCACTGCCCCTATTGCGGCGGGTGAACACAGCATTACGGCTCAGGTAAAGATTGATGGAACCTGGTACGACGCATCAGGAGCGGCAGTTGTCTATTCGTTGGATACGCCTTGGGCTAATTACATATTGCCAAGCAGTCAAAATCACTACTTCCGACCGACAGATAATCCATTGCGCCTGAAGGTTGATGATGAGTTCGAGCAGTTTAACCGGGCTACCTTCAACCTCTATCATTATGATGTTGCAACGAATAAATTTGGCGATTATATCGGTGGTTTTACTATTAAGCGCGCAGAATGTGGCGGCGCGGCTGGACAGTATCTTTTGTGCGATATCGATAATGCAACGGATTGGAGTAGTTTAAGTAGCGGTTCATACGCGGTCAAGTTAACAACGTACACGGAGGCGAATAACGGCATTCGAACCTCCATGGACGAGGACTGGTCGCCTCCCTTTACGATTGATGATACGGCTCCTACTGTAACGAGTTTTAAAAACGAAAGTGGCACAACGGTTGGTGGAAAAACACTGCAAGTGGCAGCAATGGCAACTGACGAAAATGAGGTCGATAGCGTTAATTTCTACCTTACGAGACCGCGAGACGACGGAATATGCACGGGCAATGGGGAAAAGCTCGCCGAATTTCGTGCCGCTTCACCGGATACGGATTCGCAATACCGAACCTCGCTTGATATAGCCAGCCTTGCTAGCGGTGTGTATTGCGCCATATCCATAGCGCGGGATAGCGCAATGAATAATAGTAGTATTGCTAAATTAGCGTTTACCATTGATCACACTCCGCCGGCCGTTACCATACAATCTACTGGTTCGGCTAGTCCTATGGCTAGTACTGACCCGATTACCTTGACAGGGGAGGTGGATGGAGATTTCAGCTCATTCACGCTAATGCAAGACGGTGTCATAGTTCCGGCTACGGTAGACACTGCTAGCGGGAAGTGGTCGTACACAGTTCCGAAAGATCAGGTTGTAGCGGGGACATATCATTTCTCCGCCAGTGCAGAAGATGCCTATGAAAATATAAGTACTGTAGCAACGCTTGATGTGACGGCAGCACCTTACGTGCCGAGTAAGCCAAGCGCCCTTCCGACAAATCCGGTCGCGCCGCTTACGCCCGTCGTTATCGCGTCGGGTCCGTTCGCTAGTACAGGGGTCACGCGGCCATTTACCGCACCGAAGCCTCAGGCAACTACGGATAGCGCGGTACTTGGTACGCAGGATACCAAAAACGCAAAGGCACAGCAAAGCGATCTGCCTGCCGTTGCCGCAACTGAAAGCGGCTGGAAGTTCTTCGGCATCGCATGGTACTGGTGGACGGTTGCGCTGATAGTGGGCGGCGGAGCCTGGTGGACTGCCATGAGCTTGCGCCACCGCAGAGAACAGATCGCATAAGCGGTTCTATCGCTTTTTGCGCGGTAATTATTTATACTGTAAGTACGCGTGAAACGAAAACAAAAAAACACCAGGCTGCAAAAGCTAAA
>CAMLDM010000012.1 GCA_946479025.1 uncultured Candidatus Saccharibacteria bacterium
CAATTTCCGCTAACACCTCTGGATTATCTTGCAGATACTTCTTGCTTGCTTCACGACCTTGGCCAATTTTGGCATCATTGTAATCAAACCACGCGCCGGCTTTGCCGACAATACCGTGCTCTACAGCAAGGTCGAGCACGTCGCCAGTTTTGCTGATTCCCTGGTTGTACATGATGTCAAATTCAGCAACGCGGAACGGCGGCGCGATCTTGTTTTTCACAATCTTCACCTTGGTGCGGTTACCCTTCACGTCGTCACCTTCTTTGATCTGTCCCGTGCGGCGAATATCGATACGAACCGACGCGTAGAACTTCAAGGCGTTACCACCGGTGGTAGTTTCAGGGTTACCGAACATCACGCCGATCTTCATGCGGATCTGGTTGATGAAGATGACCGTCGTTTTACTCTTGTTGATAATACCCGTAAGCTTGCGAAGCGCCTGGCTCATCAGGCGGGCCTGCAGCCCCATGTGGCTGTCGCCCATATCGCCGTCGATCTCGGCCTGAGGTACGAGTGCCGCTACCGAGTCAACAACTACAAGATCGACGGCGTTCGAGCGTACCAGCGTTTCGGCGATTTCCAGCGCCTGCTCACCGTTATCTGGCTGGGACACAAGCAGATTGTCGGTATCAACGCCAAGCTTCTTGGCGTATGCCGGGTCGAGCGCGTGCTCGGCGTCGATAAATGCCGCCGTACCGCCCGCTTTCTGCACTTCCGCGATCGCATGCAGGGTCAACGTGGTCTTACCGGAGCTTTCCGGACCATAAATCTCAATAATACGCCCCTTCGGGTAGCCGCCGCCGAGCGCCAAGTCAACACTAAGTGAGCCTGACGAGATCAGTTCTACGTCCACTTTGTGCGCTTCTCCGAGCTTCATAATCGAGCCGTCGCCAAACTGCTTGGTAATCTGATCCATCGCGAGGCCAAGCGCTTTTAGCTTTCCTTCGTTATTAGTAGCCTTCTCAGCCATTTCTGCTTTTTCAGCTTTTTTCGCCATAAAAATCCCTCTCTTTATCTCCTTTCATTATACGATATTCTGTGTATTTTGCCACATTACGCCATGCTTCCAGCCACACCGCTGTGCTATAATAGGACGCAATGAAACGTTCTCAAGGGTTTACAATCATCGAAGTTATCGTCGTCGTCTGTTTTTTGGTCGCCGCGTCTGTTTTACTGCTCGTTCAAAAGGGAAACCTGGCAGCGGCGCAGCGTGACGATCAGCGCAAAACAGCCATCAATGCCATGTACTACAACCTTGAGGAAGTCTTCTACGAGAAGAGCGGCTATTATCCTTCGAAGATCGACAGTAAAACACTTCGCGCCATGGATCCGGCCCTTTTCACCGATCCGGACGGCACAGCTATGAACGATACCGGCGCAGAATATCACTACGATGCCGTTAATTGCTCGGGCGACCACTGTAAAGGCTATAAGCTCAGCGCTGACCTTGAAAAAGAGCAAGAATATACCAAAACGAACCGCAACAGCTAGTCGTTTACGATAGGACGACCGTTTTTGAATGCTTCAACGGCGTTATTAAGCGTTGCGATCTGCTCCTTCGGATTTGCAACGTAGTAAAACCGATACGTTGTCTCGTCACCCTCAGTGCTGAGACGGATAGAGCCATAGTTAAATATCAGTTGAAAAATCCCGTGTTGACGATAACTTGCGTCTTCGATATTTACCAAGCTTACCGTTTGCTCATGATGCGAGAACAGCCCTGTCTGAATCTCCTGAATAACACTTTCATTCGTTAGGAAAAAACGGTTGCTGCGGTAGATCCACACGCTGATATAAAGCCCCATGAGAACAAGCAAAATAAACAGCGACCCAATCAGAAGCACGCCGCCAAAAGATGGCGGATTATATATCCCAAGCGAATCCATCATCATTGAATAATTGATCATGATCGAAGCGGTAAAGGCCACCAGAATGACCGCGAGTGTTACCGGAAGCGCCAACCCTATCGGATGACGCCGAACCGCACTAATGACGTATTCGGCTTCGCTGATGTTGAGGAAGGGGTATTTTTTTACTGATTCGTCGTGCTTTGCCTGAAGCTCTGGTGTGAGCGGCTGCTCAGCCGGATTAACGGCGCGGCTGAAATGCACAAATTGCGGACCCTGCTGCATAGCAGGCGGCTCCGCATATAGTGGGCGGCCTTGGTTGTCATAGGCAACGGGCTGCGGCATATTTGGCTGTTCGGGTTGCTTTGGCTGAGGTTGCTCGTCCATTCCTCTATTATACCAATTTCTGCTGGTTTTCGGCGGCTTCTTTACCGAGATGCCTATAGGCTTTTGGCGTAACTCGCCGGCCGCGAGGCGTTCGTTCGATGAAGCCAAGCTGCAAAAGATACGGCTCGTAAAAATCTTCGATCGTCGTCATTTCGTCGCCGGTCAGCGCGGCGATAGTATTCAGCCCAACAGGGCTGTCGCCGTAGTTTTCAATGATACTCAAAAGAAGTCGGCGGTCGGCTGGGTCAAGTCCAAGCTCGTCCACCTCAAGCAGCTCAAGCGCTCTCTGCGTTATTACCGTATCGATAATCCCGTCGCCGTTCACGTCGGCGTAGTCGCGTACACGTTTTAATAGACGGTTGGCGATTCGCGGCGTCAGGCGAGCACGGGTCGAAAGCATCTGGGCAGACTCTGGGTGGATTTTACTCTCCAAAATCGCCGCCGCCCGTGTGATAATCTGGCCGATTTCTTCGGGCGTGTAAAATTCCAGCCGGTAAATGTGGCCGAAGCGGTCCCGGAGCGGTGCCGCCAGTGCGCCCGTCCGCGTTGTCGCGCCAATGACCGTGAACTTTGGTAGATCTAGCCGCACACTGCGTGCCGCCGGCCCTTTACCGATCACGATATCAAGTTTGAAATCCTCCATCGCGCTATAGAGCACCTCTTCAACGGCACGACTCAGGCGGTGAATTTCATCAATAAACAGCACGTCACCGTCGGCCAGGTTCGTGAGTATACTTGCAAGATCGCCGGCGCGTTCAATCGCCGGTCCGGCCGTCACGCGGATATTCGTGCCCATTTCGTTGGCAATTACCGTTGCCATAGTGGTTTTCCCAAGTCCTGGCGGGCCATAAAGAAGCACGTGATCGATCGGTTCGCCGCGTTTTTTTGCCGCATCGATCGCCAGCTTCAGATTCTTCTTTAGCCGCTCCTGCCCGACATACTCTGAAAAATGCTGCGGACGCAGGTTCACCTCAATCCGCTGTTCGTCCGCGTCTTCATCATGCGCGCTAGTGTCGACGATACGTTCTACAGCCATATTACTTCCCTTAGTATAGCAGCTCGGCTGGACAGAGAATGTTGTTTATTTTTAGGCAAAGAGCTGATCTGCTAAGATTCTTTGTTTTCGATTTCGCGCTGTACGAGTTCGCGGAGAATTTCCGCCTTTGTCTTGCCGGTTTTCAGCGCAGCCCATCGAAGATAGTTGTAGATAGGGCGGTCGATAAAGAAATTGAAACGCATATCCTTGGTGGAAATGTTGTTTTCCTGCAAAAACTTGGTGACAATCGTGTCCACGCTCTCTTCCGTGTATTTTTTATACGTGATACCCGTTTCGATGCCGCTTGCAAAAAATGATTTTTCAACACCCTCACGGTTCAATACGAGTGCCGGTTTCTTCATACTGATCGCCGTAGCAACCTGATAGCCGACACTAAAACTCGGCGTGCTGGTTTCTGCAACCACGACATCGGCGCGGCTAATCGCCTCAACGCTGTCTTTGTAGAGCAGCGACCAGTCAGTGGCGCCGGGGTTCTGAGCCGCCTGATCCCGCACCTCATACGAAGCGTCAACCCAATCGTGAGCTAAAGTGTGGCCCTCTCTTTGAATGATCTCTACCAAATTACGTAAATGATCAATATTTTTATCAATCTCATCCCTGGAACCGATAAGGTGAACGAGCATAGCCACTTCCCTTCATTAAATTTAGCGCGTCATATAAAATAACATCCAATCACAGTATACAGGAAAGGAGACTACAGGTGAAGCTCTTCTCTTGCAAGCGCCATGAAATCATTATATGGCTGACGGCACTTTTCCTCGATTATCTTAGCCATTTCAGGGGCTACCTGGTAATTATTATTGCTGTATGTGTATTTTTTCCTCAAGTAGGTGTTTTTTATGTTGTAATCAAAAAACTCTTTATCGGCTGCTTGGCCTTTTACCAGCTTTTTCTCGATCTGTTCTACGTCAAATTGCAGGCTGAGATCAGCCGAATCGAGCCCTATCGCATCCAGCAGCGCTTTTACGACTCGCTCCTCATTATCCTTAAGAAGATCGTACGCAAACGGTATAACCTTCATGCCTTTTTGGCGGTATTTATAAAAATGCTCGATCGTATACGCCTGCGTCTCACTGAAAACTTCGGCGTCCGCATCAGCTATATCGGGATAACCCCATGACGCCAGAGATCGGATCGGATCTCTTAAAAATGTTATCCATGTGATGTTTTCCGCAGGGATGCCGGCCCTAAGAAGCATGTCGATCGGATCATATGTTTCATTCAACCGGACGCCGAAGACCTCTTTCGTACATATAAGTTCATCGCCTTCGTATAGTTCAAAGTCGGGCTTTCCTCTTCGAAGAATGGTCTTCTGGGGCTGAAAATAAACGCGGTCTACTTGCGGGTGGCCGGCTAGCAAAAACAGCATAGCGGTGGTTCCGGCGCGTGCCGGGCCCGACCAGCCAATAACGCGTGGAGGCTTTCCGCTATGCGGCAGGTGGGTCGACTTCACGACGTCATCGGGAGTAAAATGAAATTTACCGGCGTGTGCCTCATATGAACCCGAAGGACCGCCTACAGTATCTGGCATGCAATTGACTCTTTTACTTTATTATTGAAACAAAGTTATATTATACATGTTTATTTTACTTATGTCCAGCGAGACTGACTCGTTGTCGCTTCTATATTACATGCTATCACTAAACACAAAAAATCGCATCCCTTGATAAGGTCAGGTAAGTATTTTAAAATATAGCATATGATAGTGCAGGTAGATGGCAGCGCGAAAAACCTGAAGGAGGATCTCCCTTTCTACCAGGCGATCGTCGAGGTTATCCACGACAATAGCGCA
This sequence comes from uncultured Candidatus Saccharibacteria bacterium, assembly GCA_946479025.1. The sequence goes on from CAMLDM010000012.1 coordinate 5,084, forward strand.
GTAACGGCGCGCGATTGGATCAGCGCCGCGCAAAATAATCTCGATAAGAACATCGCCCGCGACAACACAAAGGTTGAATGGGAAGATGTCCACAAGGAAAACAGCGAGGCGATTTCCCGGTCGGACATCGTCATTATTGAGGCGACAAACTACGGCTTTCAGGAAGGTTTTTACACCTCCGAGGCATTGCGGCAAAAGAAGCCTGTCCTACTGCTCACCCGCGAAGATATCCGCGGCAAGCTAGTCTCTGGTTTCCGGCACAAGCTGCTCTTGGTCCAGCATTACGACGACGTGGAGAGCCTTAAGAAAATCGTCAACAAGTTCATACGGTCCAATACGATTGCCACTAAGGACCTGCGCTTTAACTTCTTTATCGACAGACAGATCTATAGTTACCTTCGCGAAGTATCTTACGAAACCGGCAAAAACAAATCGGAAATCATCCGTGAGCTGCTAGAAAAAGAGATCGACAAACAGGACAAGGACTAGCTTGTGATCGTTCATCTTACCGGCAGCCTGCGTGACATGGAAACCGATACGAAATATCTGCGCAGTGCCATCGAAACCATCCACAATCACGGCGCCGTGCTTGCGCGGAGCTGGCTTGAGGCCGCCATCGCCCGGTACAAAACCAATCAAAAACATGAGGATTGGAGCGATTATGTGCAGCAAAATATCGATGCTATAAAAAAGTCCGATGTCGTTATTATCGACACCACGCACCAATCATTCAGCCACGGCTTTCAGCTGATGGCAGCCCTAGACTACAAGAAGCCGACGCTCGTTATCACGCGCGACAGGCTCGCTGCAAAAAAGTACATCGGCGGGCTCGCTAATCCGCTGTGCTCACTAAAAATCTATAAAAGCCAGGCGGAATTAAATGGCATCGTATCCTCGTTTCTTACGCGCAATACAGTGTATACGAAAGACTTGCGTTTTAATATGTTCCTCACGCGCGATATCGTAAAGTTCCTCGACGAGCGCTCGCGAGAAACAGGCCGTAGTCGATCGGAAATCATCCGTGCGCTTATTAAACACCAGGTCGAGGAGAACCGCCCATGACAGGCACGCCCCTGCTGCATGTTCACATTGCCGCCAGCGGCAATGATCTAGAGCATGACCTGCCTTACTTGAAAAAAATCGTTGCTACTGCCTACGACAATAACGCGATCGTATCACGCAACTGGATAGACGCGGCGGTCGCAAGAAAAAAGAAAATCGCCGACGAAGAGATCGATTGGTCGGAAATACTAAATGAAGACTTCGAAGATACTCGCCACGCAGATCTAGTTATCGTAGAAGCAACGGCGCAGGAGCTGAACCAAGGTATACAGACGTACATCGCCGCACAGTACAAAAAACCAACGCTTCTACTTGCACGCTCCAACCTCGAAGGGCGCTTCACTTCCGGCGTCGCCAACAAATACATCACCATAAAATCATACGAGACTGAAGACGATCTAGGGAAGATGGTCGGCAAATTCATCAGGCAGAATGCCATTGCCGAAAAAGATCTGCGCTTCAATTTTATACTCAACCGCCGGATTTATAAATATCTTCGCGATAAATCTTACGAAACAGGCAAGAACAAGTCGGAAATCATCCGCAGAATACTCGAACAAGAAATCAAGCGGCGAGAAAACAAGTAAAACAGCGCTCACTCAATATGACATGTATTAGAATACAGCAAAATCGTTGTATGTATGTCAATATGGGTATATACTAATTAGTAGGCACATGTTACACCGTGAACACTCTTCAACTCACAAAGCAATGTGTGCAAGCTAAAGAGGAGGTGCATATGAACGTAGCCACACAAATAAGCGGCAACATTCGCCCAGGCAACACCGCGCTCCGGGCACTCAAAAGCATGCTTTCTTACGTCGGTATCATCGTGACTCATCCCACTGCAGATGAGTCACTTTTTTATGAGACCGACGCAAACGCAGCATGGCGGCAGTACGACAATGAGCTGGAGTTCTACCGGTCGATTGCCGATTCGTCGTTCCACATTATCTACAACGACGGCGAGATTGATAACGAGATCGGCCTGCAGATCGTCTACGCTATGCTAAAAAACCGCCCGATTCTCATGACGGGCATGCCTGTGTTTGCCAGCGACTTAAGCCTCTTCATCCGCGACACAATCAAAAAGCACATGCGCGATTTTCACTTCGTGAAATTAGCCGAACTCGAACTTACCGAGCTGAGCCTACTGCTTAATCAACTGAAGCCGACGAATTACAACCTTACAAAAAGCGAGAAAATCCTCATAAATGCCCGGGTAAAGTCCCTCTTTCGCAGCCTACTGAACGACGCAAAGGAACTGCGTCTCTCGAAAGTCCAAAGTATGATCCACCCGATTGAAGAAAGTTAACCCTTCAACGCCTGAGTCACCCGCTCAGCCGTAGAGATATCTGTCGGCACATCCTCAAGCGCGCGCGTGGCATCATTAAGATTGTATCCGAGCGCCATCAGCGCTTCGAGCGCCTCGTCGCCGTTAGTCCGATTCGGCTCATTCGCAGATGCAGGGCCGCTACTTTGTAATGCCAGCCCCACTTTATCGGTGAGATCGACCACGACACGCTCAGCGATCCGCTTGCCGACGCCGCTCGCCCGAGTAATAAACGCGCTGTCGCCATTTGCGATCGCGTTTCGCACTGTCTCGCTCTCACCCAGGCTGAGAATTGCAAGTGCGGCTTTCGGTCCGACGCCCTGTACGGTAATCAGCATTTCGAACAGTTTTTTAGCGGCCAAACTTGTAAACCCAAAAAGTTCCTGTGACTGCTCACGGATATGATGATACGTGTGAAACTTCATCGGCTCATTCAAAAGCGCGCGTTCATAATCCCCGAGCGCCACGGCTACCTCATACCCAACTCCATGCACATCCACGATGACGGATGAATTAAATTTTTCGGCAACTATTCCAGAAACATGTGCAATCATACTCTTATTATCGCACAGTTACGGTTTTGGAAGAATTGTTCCACCGGACCCGCCACCACTTCCAGAACCAGTGCCGCCCGAACCCGTGTCCGTGCCGCCGCCATCTCCACTACCCGTTCCGGTGCCACCATCTATCGGCGGGGTGACCGTCGAATCGCTTCCGGAAGTTCCGCTATCGGTCGTTGAATTATCTTTCTTGCTCTTCGCGTCGGTTTTATCTTTCGGTTTTTCTTCCACTTTTTTTTGCGGAATTACTTGCGGTGAGCATGTACCGCTTGGAAGCGCCGAGGCCAAAAAGTATTCGTTGTACGTGCCATTGCCGCTGCTACTAGCAAGCGCACCGGTACCATAACAAACCGGTTTTTGAATAACGCCCGCAGGCACCGGGAACTGCGTGTCCGGTATACCTTGCAACGCTTCCTGCATTGTATTTACCCAAATAGGACCAGCCATGCCCGAGCCGCCGTTAAGCATCGTCGCGTTGTTGTTGTTTCCGACCCATACACCTATCGCAAGTTGCGGAGTGTAGCCGATTGTCCAGGCATCACGATCGTCGTCTGTCGTGCCTGTCTTTACTGCGGCGGTATGGCCGAATACGGTCAGCGACGAACCGAAAATTGGTGCACGGGCGTTATTGTCGGAAAGTATGCTCGAAATCAGGAATGCACCTTCCGGGCTGATAGCCTGCCTGCTTTTCTCCACGGTTTTATAAATCGAATGATTGAACTTGTTGTTGACCTGCTGAATGACCGACGTGTCGTATTGCCGGCCCTGGTTGGCGAAAGCGGCGTAGGCATTCGTCATCTGTATCAGTGGCACCTCGGCCGAACCAAGGGCAAGCGAGAGCCCGTAGTCTTTGTTCTCGTCGATCGCGGTGATTCCCAGGCTGTGCGCAGCCTCTTTTGCGCGGTTGATGCCAAGTTTCTGCATCACCTCTACGCTTGGAATATTGAGCGATTGGCTAATGGCATTTCTCACCGTGATGTCACCGCGGAACTGACGGTCGGCGTCGAGCGGCTTGTAGCCTCCAAAATCCGTTGGAACGTCGTGCAGAATCGTCGCCGGAGTAATGACACCATCGGCGAGCGCCTGGCTGTAATAAATCGCCTTGAAACTGGAACCTGGCTGACGTGGTGTCGTTGCCATGTTCACCTTGCCCCAATTAGGGTTGTCCCAATCCACGCTCCCAACCAGCGCCCGAACCTCGCCGGAAGTCGGATCAATCGCAATCCCACCCACGTTTGAGCCGCCGTTTTGCTGAATGTACGTCAGATGATCAGCGATATTATTAGCAAGCTTGTGTTGCAAACCAAGGTCAAGCGTCGTTCGCACCTGATATCCCGAACGAATCACCTTTTCTTCGCCGTACTTATCGTAAAGTTCTTTTAGGACCATCTGGGCAAAATGCGGCGCTTCGCCTTTGTTTTCCTCTCGCGGCTTTGCGTATTTGAGCTTTTCGGCAAGCGCCGCTTGCTTCTGGTCTTCCGTAATGTAACCGTTCGCCACCATGCGCGAAAGCACCGTAGTCTGGCGCTCCTTTGCATACGTCGGATTACCCAGCGTTGGTGAATAGGCATTCGGCGCCGGCAAAATCCCTACCAGCATGGCGCTCTGGGCAAGGTCGAGATCCTTCGGCTTTTTGTTGAAGTAGAACTTCGCCGCTTCTTCCACGCCGAAATTCGTGCCGCCGAAGAACGCTGAGTTAAGATACATGTCGAGAATCTGATCTTTGCTGTATTTTTGCTCGATTGCGATAGAGATGGTCAGCTCCTGGTATTTACGCAAGATCGTTTGCTGTTCGGACAGCAGCGTGCCTTTGGCGAGCTGCTGCGTAAGGGTTGAACCGCCGCCCGCAATAGAACCGGAAGTCACATCGTCGTAGAGGGCACGTAAGATTCCCGTCACCGAGAAGCCGTCGTGCTTATAAAAATCCTTGTCCTCAGAAGCTATCAGCGCGTGCTGCATATTCACCGAGATGCTGCCAAGCGGCACTAATGCGCGGTGCTCGGCCCGGCCGGTACTGTAAATGGTTTTGCCGTTTTTATCAGTCAACAGCACACCGGTGTTATTACGATTCATCAGCCGCTCTTGGTCGGAAATATCATTGTAATAGTAAATATATGTCACGATCGGCGTAAGGATAAGAAACGCCAAAACCGGCGCCGAGATGAGCAGCGCTTTCTTCTTCTTGGATAGCCCCTTAAACCAGCGCCAACGACGCTTAAGAGAACGTTTTACCCTGGTCAGCCTGGTTACTTTTTTCGTGTATATTCCTTGGCGGATCATAATCTCAGTATACTCTTAGTTCCGAAAACTATGCTTTGCAGCTATGTCTATTATCTCACATTTTATGAGAAATTAACTAGAGACCACGCGTCATCATGTGGTGCGTAATCGCGGCTGCCAGCGCATCGGCGCAGTCGTCCGGCTTTGGTACGTCGCGAAGCCCAAGATGAATCCGCACCATTTCCTGCACCTGCTTTTTGTCGGCTTTGCCATAGCCGGTGAGCGTCTGTTTGATCTGCATTGGCGTATATTCCGCAATCGGCAGCCTCGCCTTGCGACCGGTCAGCATCGCCACGCCGCGCGCCTGCGCCACGCTGATCGCCGTTGTAACATTGCGTGCAAAAAACAGCTGCTCGATCGACATAGCGTTCGGTTTGGTTTCAGCAATAATTTCAGTCAGGCCGTCGAAAATCTCTTCGAGCCGCTCATCTATCGGCGTGTGTGCTGGCGTCGTGATCACTCCGGCAGTCACCATTTTGGCTTTGCCTTTTACAAAATCCACGACCCCAAAGCCGAGGATTCCCGTACCCGGATCGATGCCGATAATTCTCATGTCTCCAGTATACGTTATTTGCGACCTGCGATGAACGAGCCGACTTTTCGCAGACCGCCAAACACCTCACGCCGCCACTCCCATGCGCCGTATCCAAGTGCCAGCGCGCCCACACCGCCCAGAGCCCACCAGCCGACAAACGCCTTGCCGGCCTCTTTGACCGGCTCAACTGCAAACGCCGCGTCGGGAATGCTGCTTATTTTGTTACGGCAGCGGTTCGTCTCTGGGTTGCGCTCCTGATTTGCCTTGCATGGCGTCAAACTACTGATAGCCGTTGCAAGGCTGCGGCAGCGATTAGTTTCAGGATTGCGCGCTTGCCCGGGTTTGCATGGCGTTAGGTTTGTCGCTGCACTGGCAATAGAACGGCAACGGTTCGTCTCCGCGCTGCGATATTGATCGGACCTGCAAGGAATGAGCGTCTTTACCGCGCTTACCTTTTTTGCTTTTACTGGCAAATCAACAAAGACGCTCGGCTCATCGCCCGGCGTCGGCCGTGCGGTCCATTTCCATGTTCCGTCGCTTTCGTCATATGCCCACACCGCGCCTTTTTTGTTATCCGGGCTGGCGTCCGCATATCCCTGCACGGTGTTATCATACCGTTTTATGCCGTATGTATCCTCCAGCCAGACAAACCCTCCGCCGTTAGTAATAGAAAGCGGGCGACCATTCACGTCTTGAGACACCGTTCCGTAATGTCCCGACGGAATAATACCGCTCAGTTCGTATGTATTACTCGTCGTGGCGCTTTGCCCCTGGTATCCAAGCCGCAACCGGAATTTCGACAGGTCGACATCCTGCGATGTGGGATTGTAAAACTTCACGTAATCTTTGCAGCTCAGGCTAGTATCAAGAGGCGAACAGTTACGCGGATTGGCTAAGATCTCGCTGATCTGAAGCCCGACGCTTTCCGGTAAATCATCGTAAAGTCCGCCCACATACAGCACGTACGTGGGATCAACTGCATCAAATGTGGTCGTGTATTTCCCTGTCGAATCAGAAAGATGCCTCGTCCATCCTCCCGTGTTCTTGCTACCAAGCGTCATATTCTGCTCTTTGTAGTCTGGAGATTTCAACTGGATAGAGAGCGCTTTCTTGGCGGTCATTTCCGGTGGGATACTGAGCACATATGGAAGGTCCGCCTCCGGAATGGTTCCGGTCACTACGTAATTCGACGGTTTCAATATGCCACTTAGCAACGGCAGTTTTATCGGCGCCGCTCCACCTTCGATTGTATATTCTATACTCCACCCGGAAATATCAACTGGCGTATCGGATGTATTAAAAAGCTGGACATAATCCAACTGCGCACCCGCGAACGAATAGCCGGAAATAATCACGGGAGATTCAGGTTTGTCGATATACTCAGCCGTAGTGAGAGCACTCGCCGGGGCAGCCCTGAATAAAAGGCAAAAAACAACGACTACCAAGCCCACCCTCAGCAATTTCATGCTTCAAGCATAGCACAAAACTGTTGTAAATGTGTACTATTCTGCCGGCTCAACCGTAATATCGGCGTTGGTATGAACGTTCACGACGTCGTCAAGATCATCAAGCGCGTCCAAGACCTTCAGAGCTTTGCGGGCAACTTCAGGATCGGTAATTTCAACCTGCGCGTTTGGCACGTATTGCAGCTCGGCTTCTTTTACTTCCAGGCCGGCATCAATCAAGGCAGTACGGACTTTTGCCAACTCTTTTTGTTCGGTGTACACGATAATTTCGCCGTCTTCTTCCACGGCATCTTCCGCGCCCGCGTCAAGAATCGTCAAAAGCGCGTCTTCACCGCTGGCCGCCACACGGATCACACCTTTTCGCGCAAACTGAAACGCCACGCTGCCAGGCTCGGCCATAGTTCCGCCATTTTTAGTCAGCGCCGTACGAACTTCCGGATACGTGCGGTTTTTATTGTCGGTTGCCGTTTCAACGATAATGCCGATACCACCCGGGCCGTAGGCCTCGTATGTCGCTTCCTCGAGCACTGCAGCGTTTTTGTCTGCCACGCGGTCGATAGCGCGCTGAATGTTTGCTGCCGGCATGTTAGCCTGCTTGGCTTTTTCGATCGCCAGCGCCAGGCTTGAATTCATCGTGGGGTCAGTGCCGCTGCGAGCTGCAATGGCAATAAGGTTGCCGATTTTCGTAAAAACCGCGCCGCGTTTGGCATCTTTAGCGCCTTTTTCGCGCTTGATCGTTGACCATTTACTGTGTCCAGACATAAGAATCTCCGTGATTAAGTCGGTATGTTTTCTTCATTATAACATCGGCGAGCCGAGAGAGACGAGCGCTCGCGTTCGTTTCCAAGGCGACCCGATGTTTCGATGTTTACATCATAACAGATACGGGGCTCTTATTCCACGAGGTTACCGCTAAAGAAGCTAAACTTCGTTTTTCGCCACGCGTACACGCAGCCGCCAGCAAGAACAGCATAATACAAAAGCACCATCACGCCGCTCGCCGACAGCTTAGTTTGCGCCCATGGCATGCCCGCCAAATACTGCGCGGTGGCCGTCATATACTGCAAAAGCCAGCTGGCCGGTAATCCAATAACGGGCGCAGAAAAGGGAAGCGTCAAGACGCCGATCCCGGCAATAAATGTAAGAAGCATCGCCAGCGGCACGAGCGGCAACACAAGCAGGTTCGCGAGTATCGCTACGTTTGAAAACTGCCCGAACGCCATCACTAAAATCGGCAGCGTCGCGATTTGCGCACTCACCGTTTCGCCCAAAATCTGGCGGATGATTCGCGGCTCCTTTTCGCCGAAAAAATAGCGCTGCATAAGCGGCGCCACAATCATAACACCGCCGAATGCCGCAAAGCTTAGCTGCCAGCCAAGGTCGTTCCAACCATAGCTTGGATTAATGAGAAGTGTCACTGCGGCCGCAAAAGGAAGCAGTACAAGTGGATGGAATGTGCGCCCATAGTACCACGCCAACAGGCTCAGTCCGGCCACTAGCCCGGCCCGCGACATACTCGGGCTTGCGCCGGTTACCATGATAAACGCGGTGATCATCACTCCGCCGGAAAGCGCCGCCATATATTTAGAGATTTTCACGAACAATCGCCTCGCCAGCCGTACAAGAATCGTCAGGTTGTACCCGCTAGCCACAACCACGTGCGTCAGTCCGGCAATCTTAAGCGCGCTGTCAAGTTCGGGAGGAAGCGACCTGCGCTGCCCAACCAGATAGCCGAGCCCCAAACTTGCTTCCGGTTCAGGAATTGCCCGCCGCACCTTGCCTGCAAATTCGTCGCGCGCTTGTCCGGCCACGTCGCCAGGTTGTGGCCGCTGCACTTTCACCACTTCAGCCCGATACATGCTGGCCGAAAAATTCCCGAACCCTTCGGCAAGCTTCCCCTTCACCGTCACGATGTCCGCCCGCTTGACCACGCTGTTTTTACCAGCGCTTATCCACACCATTCCCGCCATATTATGGCCATCAATCACGAGTGATCCGAGCCTTAGAACCAGCTCGCCGCTTTTTCCAACGTCGGGATCTTCCTGTACCGTTCCTTTGACTTCCGCCGTATAGCCGATCAAATGTTTATATGGAGATAGTTGTTGCTGACTGATCCCACCTCGCCACAGCCCAATTATGCCGCCCGCGATAAAAACGAATATGAGTGCATATGTTTTGTGGCGCCAAAATCCAAGTATCAAAAGCGCAATCCCGACACACAGCCACGCCGTAGAGTTGAGTGAAAAGCGCTGCGCTAAAATAACGCCGAGCGTCACGCCAAGACTGGCGGCGGCAACCAACCACGAAGAATGAATGCGCCGCCTAAGAACCCACCAATTCATGCTTCGTAGTATGCCACAAAAAATCACCAAGAAAAAACACCCATACGCGATGAGTGTCTTTTCTTGGTGAGGCCGCTGAGACTTGAACTCAGGACACCCTGCTTAAAAGGCAGGTGCTCTAACCAGCTGAGCTACGGCCCCTTAGCACCTAACAAAAATAGCATTTTTAGAGGTAGTTTGTCAATGCTGTTAGTGTTCTCTGTGGCTTCTTGGTGATTTTGTCACTAAAATATCAAGAAGCGCCAAGCCAAGACATACCGTAATGATAATCACTCGGTACTGAACGAAGAAATCGTACACAGGCTTAGCAAAGCTGTCAATAACAAGGGCTGAACCAAGCGGCTCGAGTAGCAGGCTGGTCGCAAGCACTGCAAAAGCGGCCGCTCCGATAATCCGCTGGCGCATCGTTTTATATACCGGTCCGCTCGAAAGCAGCAAAATCGCCGGCGCCAAAATCAGTGCGCCCGAAACGACACTTTCCAGGGGCGGCCGCACCAAAATAAATCCGGCTTTTGCGATAATCGGCGTAAGGTCGCCTACCCAAAGCGTACTCATCATTGCGCCGGCGGCAAGCGCCAACCCTAGTACACCAAAACGCCGCTTCGTAAGAAACGCGAGCGCAAACAACGAGCCAATAACTATCAGAAAAATAACGAGAAAACTCACAGCTTCAGACCTTGAATGTTATTTTCGTCGAACACCGCCTCGGCGTCTATGGAAATTGCCTTTCGCGCCACCGTTCCTGCCGGAAATTCTATCGCGTAGCGCGCTTTTTGCTTCGGCGAAAAGTCTTCGTACGGATAGCTTTCCGGCGGTACGTTCTTCACGATATAGACGACTTTTTTATTTTTATCCAGCCACACGATATCAACCGGAAAATGCATATCTTGCATCGTCAGTATCCACTTATCGTCGTGGTCGTACACGAAAATCATCGCCTGGTCCTGTCTGAGCGAGCGTGTACCAGATAGCCCCTTGTCGATTTCAGGTGGCGTCTTTGCTACCCGTGCCGTAAACACGCCGTCGCCCAGGCGAAGCGACGTGTGCGGCTGGAGTTGCGGCCACAGCACGTACAGCGCAGTCACGCCGACAGCCAGCAAAATGAGGACAACTATCCCCCAAGAAAACACGTCCTTTCGCCGACTCATGCGTGTGCGCCTTTTACCATAGGCACTATTATATCAGTTACGCGCAGTATTGCCGACTACGCGCCGACTTTATCTTTTTTATTACGGCGCTTGGCGTTCATTTCGACATATTCAATGATCGGACTCGCAACATCACGGCCGGTTACTTTCTCGATACTAAAGCCCGGGCTGGCGTTCACTTCCAACACCAGCGGTCCACGGTTACTGCGCATCATATCAACACCCGCGATATTCAAGCCCATGGCCTTGGCTGCCTTAACGGCCATTTTACGCTCTTCTTCCGTGAGCTTTACTATTACCCCTTCGCCGCCTTTGTGCAGATTGGAACGAAAATCATCGTCGAGACTTTGGCGTTTCATGCTCGCGACAACACGACTCCCCACGACAAATGCACGGATATCAGTACCGGCAGATTCTTCCACATACTCTTGAAGCAGGATGTTGGTGCCGTCGTCATCAGACAAATAAAATGCCTGCATGACCGACTTCGCCGCCTTCTTGGTTTCAGCAAGGACGACACCGTTACCATGCGTGCCGCGGGCCAGCTTGATGATGACTGGCATGCCGCCGATCTTTTCAATCAGATCGTCGATATCAGTAGAGTTGCGCGAGAAGACCGTCTTTGGAATGCCCACACCAGCTTTGGCAAGCAGCTGCATGCTGCGCAGCTTGTCCCGGGAGCGATTGATCGCGATAGAACTAGAGAGCGTATAGACCCCTTGCATTTCCAACTGACGCACGATGGCCGTACCATACCGCGTCATATACGAAGCGATCCGGGGAATCACCGCATCGAACTGAGCGAGATCTTCACCGCGATAGCTTACCGTCGGATTGTTTTTTTCGATCGATGCATAGCATTCACGATATTTGATAATCCGCACCGTGTGCCCGCGCTTAACAGCCTCTTCCTTAAGGCGTTTCGTCGAGTAATTGCCCGGACCGTTTGAGAGAATAGCTATGTTCATGATTTTTTCCTTATGCTTAATCCTGTTTCTTTGTAATGCTTTTTATAGAACTCGTACGGGTTATCTGCCAGTTTTTCATTGAGTGCTTGGTTTTCCTCAGTAAACACTTTGCCGACATCAGCATAGTGCGACTGCGAAACGTCAACAATGAACTTACCGCTGAGCGTCCTGCGTCCGATAAGGACAGGAAACCTGTTCTTGGACCGATCGGACAGGGTAAACATCGCCCGGATACGCTTACCCCTGATGCGAAGGCTAAGCTGTGTCCTGTAGCGTATCTGCTCGTGACCGCTCGCACTTCGTACGACGCCCACCTTATACTGCTCTCTTTTGATAATTTTGCCGGTGTAAAACGGCGACCCCTCACCAAAAAGGCTGAACCGCAACACGCCCTCTTTATCTACGCGAATATTGCTCACCCATATAGAGGAGGTGTCGGCACCCGTGTCGATTTTTGCGGGTACTTGGCGGGCGGCCTTGGTGGCAAAACTCACAGGTTCGTTGCGCCCGATTATACTTTTTTCTTTCATTGCCACTTCCTACTATTTAACCAGATTAACTGCTTGTTTGATACGGGTACGCCCATTCCATTTCTTGTTTATTTATACCATCTATACACATTAAAGTCAATGATCTACCCCTTGACATCGGAAGCGCGCTCATGAATACTCTCCTTATGAGCGCATTCGTTTTTATTGTTGGAAAAGCCGACTCCCAGCAGGAAATGGCCGGCGCGATCCGCTCGCTTGGCTATAAAGCGGGCTTGCTCCAAGATAAAACCGTACCTGCCAAACATCCTGAGGCATACGACAAAATTATACAAATAGACTTTGAGAAGCTGGACGAAGAGATTGCTCAGCTTGAAGGCCTGGATATCGCAGGCCTTACATGCACATACGAAAACTACGTTATCGCGAAGGCAAAAATCGGTTCTTTCCTTAAACTACCTGTCGCTTCGGTTCGCTCCGCAGCGGCTTCGACAGATAAGTACTTGATGCGGCAAGCCTTTCTTGATGCCGATCCCTCCATTACGCCAAGGTTTGCCAAAGTCTCCTCCGAACAGGAGCTGCTGGAATTCGCTTCAAGCACTACGTACCCGCTCATTCTCAAGCCGACCAGCCTTGTTAAAAGCCTCCTAGTACTGCGTTGTGACAATCAGGAAGAGCTGATGCGAAATTTTTCTTACGCCCAAGCGGAAATCGCTGCCCTTTATAAAAAGTACGCGGTTTACGACAGGTCGCCGCAGATTATCGTAGAAGAGTTCATCAAAGGAAGGAGCTGTTCGGTCGCGGCCTTTGTCGACAACCAAGGCATTCCTCATTTTTGCGAAGGCATCGCGGCGATTACAACCGCGCAGGAGCATGGAGTTCGCGACAACTACCTGTACTGCAGACAACTCCCCCTTAAGGCAGACGAGGAGCTAACTCGCCGGCTGTTCGAAGTGTCCGAAATTGGAGTAAAAGCGCTCGGGATGCGATCAACGCCTGCTCACATCGAGCTGATGTACGACGGCACCGACGTAAAGATCATCGAGATCGGCGCGCGAATCGGTGGGTACCGGCCACGAATGTATCGCTACAGCTACGGCCTGGATCTTGCGCAACAGGAAGTGAGATTAGCAGTGGGAGACCCCCTTGAACTAGACGGCGCTTTCACCGCCTATTCGGCTGTATTTGAACTCTTCGCCGAGCGAGAAGGAAAGTTCAAACAAATACGGAATCTTAGCAACACTGCCAGGTACACCTACCTAAGCATAAAACCTCAGGTGGGTACACGCGTCGGCCCCGCGAAAAGCGGTTACAAGGCGGCGGCTGTGGTTATCGTCACCGACAAAGATAAGCAGCGCTTCGATAGTCTATGCCGTTCGGTCGATGAGCTCGTGGTCGAGGTGGAATAATGAACATCGCACACCTTCTCCCTTACTCGGCGCGGTTCCCCCTGAAGAAACATAACGGGCGCTACGAATGGGCGCTACGGCTGGCGAGAGAACAGCAAAAACAGGGACACACCGTCACGCTCTACGCCGCGCCGCACTCGTTTGATCCGGATAACGACGCTCTTCTCTGGCGTAGCCTTTCCAGAGAGTACGGCAATAAAAAACAAAATAACATTGCGCTACTCACAAGTGCCCTCACATCTTCGGAACACGATATTTTTCATAGTCACTTCGATTCACTCCACTACTCGCTCGCTCACCTTACCGCCAAGCCGATTATCTGTACGCAGCACTGGTTTCCAAATGAAGCAATCGCAGATGCAGCCCGAGCGTTCTCCGGCCGGAACGTTCACGTCGTTCCGGTTACCCATTTCATGGAGCAGACAGACAAAAGGCTTGGTATCGAAACAGAAGCGATGATTTATCACGGCATTGATCTTTCGCGTTTTACTCCGTCAAAACCACCATATTCCCGGCTTATCTTCGTCGGACGAATTACGCCTACTAAAGGCGTGCGGGAGGCAGTGGACCTCGCGCGAAAGACGCACAGCGACCTCGATATTATCGGCAAGGTGAACGACATCGATCGTCCTTATTGGAATACTATTTTGCCATATGTTGACGGCGAGCATATCCGCTACCATGGAGCATTGCCGCAGGAAGATGTCGCACATCTGTTCGCTCACGCCAAGGCACTCCTGTTTCCTAATACTGAAGAAGAGGCTTTCGGCCAGGTCGTCATAGAAGCACAGGCATCAGGCACGCCTGTCATTGCCAGGCGTACAGGCACATCAAACGAACTCGTAAAAGACACGGTGACCGGCTTTGTCTGCAGCTCTGAAGCTGATTTCATAAAAGCAATCGGCAGCATCGATACTATCGACCGCCGTTCATGTCGGGCTTTTGCTGAAAAGTTTGACTTTTATACCATGGCAGCGCAATATAACCAGCTGTATCAATCTCTTGTCAGACACTAAGCAGCCCCTCAACTAACGTTTGTTTCTTTAGTAGATATATTGTAAAATAAGCATGCCCTTTTATCTAGAGAAAGGTGGAGCAACATGCGAGGAAAACTCGCCGCAGCGACCGCAGCAATCCTCACGACAGCCGTCGTGGCCGGATGCAGTTCACCGCAAAAGCGAGCAAGCGGTAGCGACAGCAATCTGCCAGCGCCCCTCCCGAGCCCCAGCTCTACGGGTCCGACGGCAGTAACCTTCGTTCTTCCGTATCACGTCTCGATGGATGCGAAGGATGACGACGGCTACAGCTGGACCGCCACGCTCGACCGGGGGACTCCCCGGGCCGCGAAAGATCTCATCGGCATGCAGTTCGGCGGTTCGGTTCTCGGCGCATCATGCGAAGTCGACCCGCAGACGGCGGTAGTGGAGCCGTTCACGATCACCATCGTGAACAAAACACCCAATACCAGCTTTACCGC
>CAMLDM010000013.1 GCA_946479025.1 uncultured Candidatus Saccharibacteria bacterium
GGTTCTTATGTTTCTCTTTGGAGGTGTTGACTTATCGTGCTTACATGTGGGGGGGGGGTTTACTCACTGACCGGGCCCCCCCGCCCGCAATTCTACAAGTTAGAAGAAGTAATCATGAATATCACTATTGGCACAAAAAACAAAGCAAAGATCGCCATCGTCGAAGAAATATTCGGCGAGTACTTTCCGAACGAAAAACTGGCCATAAGCGGTATTGACATCGACTCCGGCGTGCCTGATACCCCACGCGGAGAAGAGACAAAAAATGGAGCAAGAAACCGTGCCCTCAAAGCTGCAAAACAGTATGGCGGCTATGGTATTGGCATAGAGTCTGGCCTCGTCGAGCGCTACGGTATGTGGTTCGAGGAGGCGTGGGCGTGCTTGTGTCTACGGCAGCACAGTATGCTATGGCTATTCGAGCGGGCTACCCATCCCGGCGCATGTTCTTCGCGTCATGGAGCAACACGCTCTCGAGCATGGACCAGCTATGCGCCAGATTCTCGACGACCTCAATTGGCCTGACATTCGCGACACCTGGGGGACGTACTCGGCCAAACAACTGTCACGAACGGTCAGTCTACAAGAAGCACTCCGAAACGCGCTTATTCAAACGCTCGATCACAAAGATAGTCTTTACCGGCGCACCGTTTGACCCCTTCCTTGACCCGGTCGACATGCTGTTATATAACTTTCTTAAGCTGCCGCATTGCAGCTACAGAGATGAGGAGTGGGGAAATGTGCGCTATCGTCGCCGTCATCGCCGCGGGATGTGCAATGGTCTACTTGGCTCTGACTCCATGGCTGGAGAGCCGGAAGCAGAAAAGGCGGATCCTCGAAGTCAGCCAACCCCAGGTCGACGACCGGGGCTACTACTAACCCTCCGAACTCCGGCCCACTTTGCAGATTGAACCCAGATTCTCTGCGAAGTGGGCCGGCACGACTTTTCAAACAAGCTCATAAATGCTATAATTTCACCATAATAATCAATGTTGGGAGGCTGGAAAGCCGCTTGCACCACAGAAAGGGTTTACACCTATGGCTAAAAAAGCCGAATTGCTCGAAGAAGCAAAAAACCTCGGTTTAGAGATGACCGAGAAAAACACGATCGCTGAGATTGAGGCAGCGATCAAAGACGCTAGCGCACCCAACGCCGAAGCGGAAGTTGCGACAGAAGAAAAACACACCGCAAAAGCCGGCAAGCGCAGCGAAAAATCACTCCGCGAAGCTGAAGAAAAAGCTGAAAAGGAAGCCCGCAAAGAAGCTGGTGACACCACTCCGCAAAGCGAAGAAGCTGAAGCTCACACCAAAAAAGGTCCGAAGCCAGTTACGCGCCCACGCCTTGAACGCCGCGGCAAAAACTACCGCAAAGCCAACAAACAAATTGAAGCCGGCAAGGTTTACGGCCTGAAAGAAGCGCTTGAACTCGCTACGAAAACCAGCCCTGTCAAGTTTGACGCCAGCGTTGAAGTCCACGTCCGCCTTGGCGTCGACCCACGCCAGGCCGACCAAAACATCCGTACTACCGTTGCACTTCCAAACGGAACCGGTAAAACAGTTCGCGTCGCCGTTTTTGCGCCAGAAGCTGAGCACGCTGCCGCTAAAAAAGCCGGCGCCGATGTCATCGGTGACGAAGACTTCTTGAAGCAGCTCGACAAGCAGGAGCTCAACTTCGATATCCTCGTCGCAACCCCACAGTACATGCCAAAACTTGGCAAGTACGCCCGCGTGCTTGGTCCTCGCGGCCTCATGCCAAACCCTAAGAGCGGTACGGTTGCGACCGATGTTGCCAAAGCTGTTAAAGAAGCCAAGGCCGGCAAGGTAGAATACCGCGTCGACAAGCAGGCGATTGTCCACCTTTCAATTGGTAAGGTATCGTTCGGCGCCGAAAAGCTTGCCGAGAACGCCAAGGCATTCTTCGACAGCCTTCAGGCACAAAAACCATCAAGCCTCAAGGGCGGCTACGTCAAATCAACTAACATCACCACGACCATGGGTCCTGGCATCAAGGTTGAAAACGTCGTTAGCTAATTGAACTTGACCTTAGAAAATCTCCTCCGCCTAAGGAGGAGATTTTTTATGCTATAGTATCCGAAGGGTGGGCGAACATTTAAAGTTCGCTCCTTTTTCTTGGAGGAAATCGTGGCGTTTCGTGTAAGTATCATCGCTGACTCGCTTTCCCTGGTCGATACCCGGCTTACCACGATGGAGGTAACATTTCCCCGGATGGTTCTTTCCGAGTTCAACACGCACCGGATGCTCAGCCGTAACTCGGCCAGCAGCCGGGCGATTCCGACAGCTAAGCAGCTGCGGATGATCGAGGATGACCCGTTCATTCCAATCCACTGGGGTAAAAACCAGCCGGGCATGCAGGCCTCCCAGGAGCTCGATGCGCCCAGCCGACAAGATGCACTCGTCGCCTGGCTTCACGCCAAGGACGCTGCCGTCCGCGAAGCCAAGCGACTTCTCGAACTCGGCGTCCACAAACAGGTCGCCAACCGGCTCCTCGAGCCCTTCATGTGGCACACGGTGGTCGTCACGGCAACAGAGTGGAGCAACTTCTTCGCTCTGCGCGCCAACCCCGAGGCCCAGCCCGAGATCCGTCGCATCGCCGAACTCATGCTGGAGGCCTACACCCACAACACACCCATACAGCTGCACGAAGGTGAATGGCACTTGCCGTTCATCCAGGCCGATGAGCGTGACGGCCGGTTCGAGTTCAGCGAAGCGGCGCGCAAAATCAGCGCGGCCCGCTGCGCGCGCGTCAGCTACCTGACCCACGACGGCGTCCGGGACCACGATGCCGATCTACAGCTTTACGACCGGCTTGTTTCGAGCGGGCACATGTCGCCGCTCGAACACGTGGCAACACCGTTTGGCTACCGGGAGCTGCACCTTCGCGACCTGGCAGATCGAGGCCTGAGTAGGGCGAAGGTACTCTTTTCCGGTGAAGAGCTCAAGTTCCGACAGATCCAAGAGGGACTACTGTTCAACGGTAACTTCCGCGGCTGGACCCAACTCCGCAAAATGCAGGACGGCGAGAGCGATTTCAGCCTCAGATGAAAGGAGTGAGCAACACCGGACGCGCGGACGCGAGGGCTACGACAGCCCGCGCCGCGCGTCCGGTCCACTCATTGATAGACACTACGAACTATGTCATACTGAAATTATCATAAGGGAAATGAGAGGGAGTTATGCGGCAATATTTAGAGCTGCTTGAAGACATAAAAACAAACGGCACAACAAAAATGGACCGGACGGGCACGGGCACAAAAAGCGTCTTCGGACGCCAACTGCGATTTGATCTGAGCGAAGGGTTCCCGGCGGTCACAACGAAAAAGCTGTTCCTCCGCGGCATCATCCACGAGCTTTTGTGGTTTTTACAGGGTAGCAGCAACATCGAATATTTGGTGCAAAATAACGTCAATATTTGGAACGAATGGCCGTTTCGCGCGTATTTGCAATCGACCGGACAGGAACTGCCGGAAGTTGGCTCGAATGAATGGAACGAGAAGCTGGCAAACTTCGTGGAAAAAATCAAAACCGACCACGAGTTTGCGCTGAAATATGGTGAACTTGGCCCAGTCTACGGCCACCAATGGCGCCACTGGCCGGATGGAAAAGGCGGCGAGATTGACCAGATTCAGGAAGCGATCGACACGATAAAAAATAATCCGGACTCACGCCGCATCATCGTCTCGGCATGGAACGTCGCCGACATTAAGGAGATGGCAAAAGCCGGCCTGCCACCATGCCACAGTCTCTTTCAGTTTTACGTGGTCGACGGCAAACTGAGCTGCCAGCTTTATCAGCGCAGTGCCGACACGTTTCTCGGCGTACCGTTCAACATCGCCAGCTATGCGCTTCTTACGATGATGGTCGCGCAGGTCACCGGCCTTGAGCCAGGCGAATTCGTCCATACGTTTGGAGATGCGCATCTTTATCTCAACCACCTCGACCAGGTGGACGAACAGCTCTCGCGCGAGCCGCGCCCGCTCCCAAATATGAAAATCAACCCGGAAGTAACCTCCATTTTCGACTTTACGATCGACGATTTTGAACTGGAAGGCTACGACCCGCACCCGGCCATTAAAGCGCCGATCGCCGTTTAGGAGACCCGCATGATTTCCCTCATTGCTGCTATGGATAAAAACCGCCTTATCGGAAAAGAAGACAGAGTTCCCTGGAAACTTCGCGACGATCTCATACGCCTAAAACAACGTACACAAGGCCATACAGTCATACTCGGCCGAAAAACCTATGAGTCAATGGCATGGTACTACGATAAAAGCGGCCGCGAAATGCCTGCAAAAACGTATATTGTCCTTACGAGGGACCCAAACTATCGGCCGGCCAGAAGCAGCGGAAAAGTCGCTCACTCCGCAGAAGAGGCCATCGCGCTCGCTGAGAGCCTAGGAGACGATCAAATTTTTATCAACGGAGGTACCAGCGTTTACGAAACTATGCTACCTTACGCCGATATCGTCTATCTCACTGAAGTGGACACGGAAGCACAGGGCGACGCCTATTTTCCGAGGCTCAATCCCGCCGGATGGAAAGAGACAGAACGCGAGCACCACGAAAAGGACGAAAAGAACGAATACGATTTCGACTTTGTCACGTTTGAAAGAAAACGATGATCGCGCTAGACAAGTTGATATGCCTGGCCGCCTATGGCATACTAAGGATACAAAATCAAAAAACAAACATATAGTCTGGGGAGGTTATAGGTTTTATGGGACACATCCATGCGGATGATGAGTATGATTTTACGGCAAGCGCCGTGATCGTACACAAAGACAAGGTGTTATTGTTGCTGCATCATAAGCTTCAGCTCTGGCTACCGCCAGCCGGTCACATCGAATTAACAGAAACGCCGCTCGAAGCACTCTATCGCGAAGTCAAAGAAGAAACCGGCCTCACCAAAGAACACCTCACGCGGGTCGACGCATTCAAAGATAATTTAAGTTTTGAAAACGATCCGGAAGATAATCAGATTCAACCCGTCCCGTTTAACATTGATACTCATGTCGTCACAAAAAGTGGTCACCGCCACATTGATATGGCATACTTGTTCATAAGCGATACCGACAAAGTTCGTAAAGAGGAGAATGGGGCCGAAAAGTTGGAGTGGCTCACACTGGAAGAGGTCAAAAGCCTTTCGCCGATGCCAAAAATAGTATATAGCCACTGCAAATACGGACTTGAGAAAGTAAAGGAATTCCAACAATGAGCGTTTACAGCAATACTGAAATCAAAGCCGCGGTCAAGGAAAGTAAAATCATTTTCCATCCGTATAACGAGGCGCACATCGCCGGAAGCAGCGTCGACGTGACGCTTGGCCACTACTTTTACAAGCAGGAATACCAGGAAGAAGCGAAAGTTTACAATCCATTCGACGAAAGTGACGTCGCACGCTACTTCAAGGGACCGCTCGAGGCAATGCCGCACAAAGAATGGTGTGAAAAGTACGGCTTCAAACCATTTAAAAATATCCCCGACGACCATCCAATCATCGTATTGCAGCCCGGCGAGCGCATATTGGCTCACACGCACGAGTTTATTGGCATTAAAGCGCCCGGCACCTCGACCATGCAGGCTCGTAGCACATGGGGACGCAACGGCGTAGCCGTTTGTCTTGATGCCGGCTGGGGCGACCCGGGCTACATCAATCGCTGGACAATGGAGATCTACAACATGAACCAGCACGAAAGTGTCGTACTGCCCGTAGGTGAACGAATCGCGCAGCTTGTTTTCTATAAAACAGGGGCAGTCGAACAAGAATACAAACAACTCAGCGGCAAGTACCAGACCAGTACCAGCGACAAATTGGAAGACATCATTGCCAAATGGTCACCAGAGCAAATGCTACCGCGCGCCTACAAAGACCAACGCAAAACGCCACCGACCGTCGAAGGCCTGCCGAACGGATTGAAGTAGCGGCATGCGCGGCAAATACATTGTCATCGAGGGCAGCGACGGCACCGGAAAATCAACCCAGGTGCAGTTGCTGCGAGAGAAGCTCAAAGAGCAGGGAATCAACTCAATCGAGTTCCACGAGCCAGAGGGTGCGCCCATTGCAGATGAAATCCGTCGCGTTATTAAAAACGGCGAACTCCCGCGTGACGGCCAAACGAACCTGCTACTTTTTACGGCTGCCCGGCATGAAATCTGGAAGCGCGCCCGGCAAGAGTTAGAAAATGGCACGTGGGTCATTGCAGCCCGTAATTATTTTTCAACTTTAGCCTACCAGGGATACGGCGAAGGTCTCGATCTCGATCTCATCCTTGAAACGACAGAAAAATTCACCGACGAAACCTACATGAATCCAGACGTAGCAGTTATCCTATCACTCGATGACGAGACCGAGCGAAAGCGGCGCATCAGCGAGCGCGGCGAGTTGGCCGCCCCGGATACGTTCGAATCAAAAAACTCGGACTTCCAAACTACCGTCAAAGACGCCTACGTAAAAATCGCCCGGCAGCGGAATCTTCCCATAATCTCCGCCAGCCAAACCCCTAAGGAAATCCTGGCACAGATTTACGCGCTGCTAGGCTTTTAGCACTGCGTTGTGCAGGCAATAACGTTGACATTTTAACCGCCTTTGCTATACTACGTATAGACATTGCCAGAGACAGTAGCGGTGAGAGATCACTTAATCATGCTACCGAGGATGTAAATAAACAATTTTCATCATGTAAGTCTTTGGTCGTGCGAGAATCAAAGACTTTTTATTTTGTTGATGAAATTCCCGCACGGTCGGTACGTTGACAATCCGGTCGAATGAAAACATCAATCAAAGAAAGGATTTTTTATGGCAATTTCACGCGATAAAAAGAACACTTTGGTTGCAGAAATGAGTGAGACGCTGCAAAGCGCAAAAATGACCGTGTTCGCCCAGTACCAAGGGCTTAGCGTTGCCGATGTTCAAGAACTTCGCCGCGCTGCCCGCGAAGCTGGCGTCACTATCAAAGTTGTGAAGAACCGGCTGATCCGCGTAGCCCTGTCATCGATTGACATCTACAAAGATACCGATACTTCGCCGCTTTCCGGTCAGTTACTCTACGCAATCAGCACCGAAGACGAAGTAGCACCTGCCCAGGTTCTCGACAAGTTCGCTAAAACCCACCCAGCCCTGCAATTCGCAGGCGCTTTCTCGGGTGAAGGCGCACTTCTTAGCGCAGACGACGTCAAAGCCCTTGCCGGACTTCCGAGCAAGAACCAGCTTATCGGCCAAGTGGTTTCACAACTGCTCTCACCGGTTCACGACGTTACGAACGCGCTTTCTGGAAACCTGCACGCGCTACTCGATGGTGTTGAAGCCAAAGCAACCAGTTAATAATTTTATATAAAGGAGTCAATCATGGCTGATATTAAAAAACTCGCAGAAGAGCTGACAAAGCTTACTGTACTTGAAGTCAACGAACTCAAGACTGTCCTCAAGGACGAATACGGCATCGAACCTGCTGCTGCAGCTGCCGTAGCCGTAGCTGCACCTGCTGAAGGTGGCGCTGCCGCTGAAGACGAAAAAACTGAATTCACCGTTACCCTGAAAGACGCTGGTGCGTCTAAGGTAGCCGTGATCAAAGCCGTTAAAGAAATCACTGGCCTTGGCCTTGGTGAAGCTAAAGCTCTCGTTGACGAAGCCCCATCAGCAATCAAGGAAAAAGTTTCTAAAGACGACGCTGAAGCTGCCAAGAAGCAGCTCGAAGAAGCTGGCGCTTCTGTAGAACTGAGCTAGTCTCGCTCCTAATTCGACCGGTTGCTAACCAATCCAAAAAAACAGCCGCCTTTTACGAGGCGGCTGTTTTTGTTTGCAAATGAGGCCGGAGCGGACTATACTTAAGCCTAATGAGAGCATCGCAGCAAATCATTATTAGCATTCTAGTCTCCACGCATACCGCGCGGCGCTGATTGCTCACCCAAAAAAATCAAGACTTGAGCACTCCCGGCCCCGCGCCGGGAGTTTTGCTTTGAAAGAAAGGATGAACACGCGTGACGAAAGCACAGCAATTAACCGGCGCCGAGGCGTTGATAAAAAGCCTGGAGGCACGCGGGGTCGAGTTCATTTTCGGCTATTCCGGCGGCGCAGCCATCCCGATTTTTGACGCCATTGAAACCACAAAAACAAACATCAAACTCATTATGACGCGCCACGAACAGGGCGCTGCACATATGGCCGACGGCTACGCACGCGCCAGCGGCAAGCCCGGCGTCGTGCTGGTGACGAGCGGTCCCGGCGTCGGCAATATCATCACCGGCCTCATGACCGCGCACATGGACAGCGTGCCGATGATTGTACTGAGCGGCCAGCAGATCACTACGATGCTCGGACGCGACGCTTTTCAGGAAGCCGATACGTTCAATCTCAGCATGCCGGTCGTAAAGCACAACTATTTGGTACTGAAAACCAATGACATTCCACACGTGGTGAACGAGGCATTCGAAACTGCCGAAACCGGCCGGCCGGGGCCAGTGCTGATCGATCTGCCGAAGGATATTACTTCCGGTGAGTTTACGGGCGGGTTTTCAGAAAAAATCATAGCGCCGCAAAAACCTGCAAAAACTGTAGAAAAAGAGATTGTCGATAAGGTCGCAAGACTACTACAAGAAGCCAAACGTCCGATCATTCTTGCCGGCCACGGCGTTCTCATCGCAAAAGCGGAAGCACATTTGCTGCGCACCGCCAAGCAGTTCGACACTCCCGTCGTTACGACACTGCTTGGCAAAGGCACAGTTGATGAAACTGATGATTTATCACTGGGGATGCTCGGCATGCACGGCACGGCCTACGCCAATAAAGCCATTGAGAATTCTGACCTTATCGTAAATATCGGCTCGCGTTTTGACGACCGCATCGTTGGCGACGCGAAGAGTTTTAGCAAAGATACGATAATCGTACATATTGATATCGACGAGGCGGAATTTGGCAAAATGATTACGCCGGACGTCGCAATCCATGCCGATGCGCTCGACTTTCTGCAAGCAATTACTGACTCAAACGAAACGGCCAAACACACTGCGTGGCGAGCAGTGATTAATGCATATAAGAAGCAGTTTCCGCTTCACTACGACGACAGTAAAGGTTTGACACAGCAGCATATCATTGACACAGCCATGCGTCTGACGCGCGGCGAAGCAATCGTCACTACCGACGTTGGCCAGCACCAAATGTGGGCGGCACAGTTTTACAAAACCAAACACGCCAACCACTGGATCAGCTCGGGTGGTGCCGGCACGATGGGCTTCGGGCTGCCAAGCGCCATCGGCGCGCAGTTCGCAGCACCAAAGCAGCAAGTTCTTACGTTCGTCGGTGACGGCGGTTTCCAGATGACCTCGTACGAGCTCGCGACGGCCGCCATTCACAAGCTGCCCATTAAAATTTTCGTGCTGAACAATCACTACCTCGGTATGGTCCGCCAGTGGCAAGAGCTTTTTTATGACAACCGACTGAGCGGTGTCGACATGATAGGAAACCCCGATTTCGTAAAGCTGGCCGAAAGCTACAGCGTGAAAGCATTTAACATTGAGACGACTAAGGAAGCGGACGAAAAAATCGCAGAAGCGCTGGCGTACAACGACGGCCCGGTGCTCATCAACTGCGAAGTTATGAAAACCGACAACGTCTACCCGATGATCCCAGCAGGGCGTGGCTACGAGCACATGCTTGTCTCCGCGCCGACCAAAAAATTAGAAAAACCAGTAGGGAGTACTTGAGATGAAAAAAGAACACGACCACACATACACGCTCATTTTAACAGTACGCAACAGCCCCGGCGTTTTAGTACGATGCGCACAAGTATTTAACCGGCGGGGACACAACATCGAAGCGCTGAACGTGGCCGCAGCTTCAGAGCCGGCGCAAACATCGCACATGACAATCACCGCATTCGGCAAGCCCGACGTCATCTATCAAATTACCATGCAGTTGAAAAAGCTCGTCGATGTCATCAACATAACAGAAAAGGAAGTCTGACATGATAAAAACCTACGGCCCCTACGAACCAATCCGAAAAGCCGGAAACTTCCTCTACGTTTCCGGACAGGTCGGCGTCGACCCGGAAACAGCGACGGCCCCACGTGACGTCGCCGAGCAAACGGCGCAAACGCTCAAAAACATGGAAACCGTATTAAAAACAGCGGGCGCGACCTTAAATAATGTCGTGAAAACCACGGTCTTTTTGACCGACATGAGCAACTTCGCCGTTATGAACGAAGCGTATCAGCAGGCATTCGAAGCACCGCGACCATCCCGTAGCACCATCGGCGTCCGCGAACTTCCCGGCATGGCAGGACTGCCGCCACTGCTCGTGGAGATCGAGGCTGTCGCGTACATGGAGGACGCATGAGCCCGATCGTTATCGACGACACAGTAAAAGCGGTGCTGACTTCACGCGTGTACGATGTAGCAATCGAAGCTCCGCTGGAACTCGCGGATAAAACAAGCGCACTAGCCGGGCACGATATATATTTTAAGCGTGAAGATCTGCAACCGGTTCACAGCTTCAAGTTACGCGGAGCCTACAATAAAATCGCCCGACTAACTGCCGAAGAACGTGCAAAGGGCATCATCGCCGCCAGTGCTGGCAACCACGCGCAGGGCGTGGCACTTTCAGCGCAAAAGCTCGGTATCAGCGCGCTCATCGTCATGCCAAAAACCACGCCAACCATCAAAATCGATGCGGTAAAAAGCTACGGCGCCATCGTTGAACTCGAGGGCGACAGTTACTCCGAGGCGGCGGACCACTGCAAAAAACGCACGGAAGAAACCGGCCGTACGTACATCCATCCATTCGACGATCCGCTCGTAATTGCCGGACAGGGAACCATCGGACGCGAGATACTCGACCAGCTCCCGAGCGCGACGCACATTTTCGTGCCGGTCGGCGGCGGGGGACTTATCGCAGGTATTGCAAGCTACGTAAAAGCTTTGCGGCCGGACGTGAAAATTATCAGCGTCGAGCCGGAAGATAGTAATGCGCTCCAGGCCAGCATGCAAAAAAAAGAGCGGGTCCTGCTGCCTCACGTTGGTATTTTTGCCGACGGCGTTGCTGTAAAACAAATCGGCAGCCGGACGTTTGAACTGGCACAAAGCAAGGTAGACGATTTCATCACCGTTTCGACCGATCAAATATGCGCGGCAATCAAATGCATCTTCGAGGACACGCGCAGTATCGTCGAGCCGGCCGGAGCATTGGGCCTTGCGGGGATTTTACAATATAAGCTTCCGAGTGTTGCCCGGGCTGTCGCGATTTGCTCGGGCGCTAACATGACGTTCGAGCGGCTGCAGCAAGTGGCCGAGCGCACACTCATAGGCTCCGGCCGCGAGGCGATGTTCGCCGTTACGTTGCCGGAAAAACCAGGCGCCTTGGAGGCTTTTTGCAACACGATTGTCAAACACCACAGTATCAGCGAATTTAGCTATCGTCTGCGAGAGCGTGAAAACGCGCAGATATTTGTTGGCGTAAGCGTGAGTGGAGAAAGCGACAAGGAAAGACTTGTAACGAGAATGAATCGAAACGGCTACAAACACGCGGATCTCACAGGTGACGACATTACAAAGGAGCACGTTCGCCACATGATTGGCGGCAGCACAAAACGCACCGTGGGCGAGCACATATATGAGATCTTGTTTCCGGAACGACCCGGGGCGCTCGCCGCATTCTTGAAAACTATCGGAAGCACCTGGAATATCAGCCTGTTCCATTACCGAAATGCCGCCAGCGACTCCGGCAAGGTATTGATAGGTTTTGAAGCGGCCGACAAAAAAGCCCTCGAAGTCAAGCTAAAGGAAGCCGGTTTCGAATTCGCGCCAGCCGGCCAAAATACCGGCATACAGCTGTTTATGTGATAGCCGCCCGTACGATAAAAATGACAACGATATTTAGTCCGCCTCTGGAACTAGTGTGGAAAAACCACGCTGTTGGCGCCAGCGGCCGGGAGCTGCTACAATAATGGCAATATCCATAAGCACTACAAGGCGGGATCTGTGCGTAAAGGCTTTACTATCGTCGAACTCATTATCGTCATCAGCGTCATAGCGATTCTTGCCACCATCGCCATCGTGAGCTACAACGGTGCCCAGGGCAAAGCAAATGATACCGCCGTGCGGTCAGATCTCGATAGTGCGGCAGGTCTCCTTGAATCTCATCGCGTCAATACGTCGACTTCGCTGAAATTTCCAAGCACCACGACCGAGCTCGAAGCGCTTGGCATCTCGGTCTCTAAAAAATCATACGATACCACTACGGCGAACAACTTCGTCTACTGCGTTAACACTACCGACTACCAGTCGTATGCACTACTGGGGCTGAGCAAATCAGGCAACGTCTACATGATGACACAAGACGGATTCACTACTACTGCGCTTACAAAAACAGCCTTTGCAAACGCCTCCACTATCTGCAGCGGCCTCAGCCTCTCGCTCGTCTCGGCCGGCATGAACCCGGCGGGCACATGGCAGACCTGGGCGCACGGCGGATAAAGATTGACATACTCTAGTACGGCTGGTATATATAAGAGTGATATCACTACAAAAATAGACAAAGGAAATTGCGAGTTACCATGTCTGAACTACCAGAAAAACAAGTTAAGCGGCTCCGCTCGCTGATACAAGAGGCCGAAACCAACCTGGCAGCCGCAAAAGAGCTGCTTATCAGTATCATCGGAGATGACGGAACTGTCGTGACGCCACGCAACAGCCAAGAGGATGTCGGCGGCAAAGTAATAGAAGGCGTTTTTGACGGCCAGGTCATGATCGGCCCGGACGGCAAAAGCTACCCGGTTCCAGCCAACTACGCCAGCAAATCGAAGCTTGTCGAAGGCGATATTCTCAAGCTCACAATCGCGGATGACGGCGGCTTTATCTACAAGCAGATCGGCCCTATAGAGCGCAAGCAGATCATCGGTACGCTCGTCCAGCACGACGGCGCGTACTACGTCGAGGCGAACGGCCGCGAATACCGCATCCTTCTTGCCAGCGTTACTTACTTCCGAATCAACGAAGGCGACCAAGTCACCATCATCATTCCAGAAGACAACCCTGACGCCACCTGGGCGGCCGTCGAAGCGGCACTGTAGAGCTCCATGCCTGAGGCAGGCGAATATATTCTCGTACACGTCGGTTTTTCTAAAGAAGAGAAGCCGACGTTATTTTTGCAGAAAAACAGCGACATCATCCCGTTCCGACCCATAGATCAGACACTTACTCTGGCATTTGATCTTGCTACGCGTTTCTGCGCCGGCTGGTACGACATGCGGAGCGGGCAGAGCCATGTTTGCCCGGATGCGAACACGGTCGATGCAAAATACGAACAGTGTCCGGCCTGCCAAAAACGCACCGGCTTCAACCCCGCGTTTTACCACGCAACGAGCGTTTCCGAGCAACAGGAAGAGCGCAATCAAGAGCCGCATTTTCTGTACCTCGCCTATTTTAGTGAAGATACGATCAAGGTCGGCATTTCTCATGCAGCACGCGGAAATTCGCGACTACTCGAGCAGGGTGCGCGAAGCGCGCTGATTCTTGAAACATTTCCAACGGCGCACATCGCGCGCCAATACGAGGCAAGAATTGCAGAGCTTGCCGGAATCTGTGAAACAGTACAGCTACGCAAAAAGCTTGCGTTCCTGGCGAATAGGTATAGTAGCGAGGCGGCGGCAGCCATGCTGTACGAAACACGCACTCGCATAGAGTCAGAACTGGCAACAACATTCTCCAAAAACCACGCCCTGGAATTCGACACCATCTTCTTTCCGGCCGGCACGCCCGACCTGGCGCACGCTTACGACTGCACTCCGCAAAACCTTATTTCCGGGCAGGTGAGCGGCATGCTCGGCTCATTGCTTTTTTGCATCCACCAGGACACGCCGGTCTTCCTGCCGCTGAAAAAATACATAGGATACAAGCTGCGCCTTAGTTACAACGAAAAACAGATTCCGCTCCCGGCGCGCCAAACATCGCTGTTTTAGCTGTGCTACAATAATGACATGATCGTAAAAGCCGCACTTCTCACATTCCAAAATAATGGTAAAGAACTTCTTTTCGTTCGTCCACGGGGACAGGACTATTTTATTTTTCCTGGCGGAAAGCAAGAGGCAAATGAAACTATCGAGAAGGCGCTTGAGCGCGAACTCGATGAAGAACTCGGCTGCGAAGCGAAGGGCGTAGAAAAGCTTGGCGCCGTATCCGGCAAAACTCCCGATGGCCGCGACATGGAAATGCACCTTTTTGGTGCGCAGCTAGTGGGGATTCCAAAACCTCAGGCAGAAATCGTAGATTACAAATGGATGACGCGGGAGGTTGCACTGCAAAATTCCTCGCACATGACGCCGATGACGCTCGAACACGTCCTGCCGTTTCTTTCAAGCCAAGGTATTTGGTAGCTCGTCAAAAACGACAACAGCCAAACATACAAAAACATCGTACAATGGAAACAGAAAAAGAGAGGGTTTAAAATGTCCAAAGCCCTGTATCGAAAGTACAGAAGTAAATCGCTAAATGAAATCGTGGGGCAGAAGCATGTCACCGATATTCTAGCGCGTTCGCTCAAGGCCGGGCAGATTGCGCATGCTTATCTTCTGACCGGACCGCGAGGCGTTGGAAAAACATCGATCGCGCGCATTTTGGCGTATGAAATTAACAAGCTACCGTACGATGAAAACGTCACCAATCTGGATATCATTGAGATCGATGCCGCCAGCAACAACAGCGTGGAAGACGTCCGTGACCTGCGCGAAAAAGTCCAAGTCGCGCCGGTTGCCGCCGACAAAAAAATCTACATTATCGATGAAGTCCACATGCTATCAAAAGCCGCCTTTAACGCGCTACTAAAAACCCTAGAGGAGCCGCCGGAACATGCAGTGTTCATCCTGGCGACAACCGATGTCGATAAGCTTCCGGCAACCATTATCAGCCGAACCCAGCGTTTCGGGTTCCGCGCGATCAGCACGGCCGACGCCATAAAGCACCTGCGGTTTATCGCTGATCAGGAAAAGATCAACATCGAAGACGACGCGCTGGAGCTCATCGCTCAGCGCGGTGACGGCAGTTTCCGCGACAGCATCAGCCTGCTCGACCAGCTGCGAAGCATAGCCGACGAAAAGACAGGTATCACGCGCCGACTCATCGAGGAATCACTTGGGCTTGCTTCGCGTGAGCACGTAGAAAAAATACTCTCCGCATACGAAGCGAAGGACCTAAAGAAGATTGTCGAGTTGCTGGACGAAAGCGACCGCAGCGGCATACAGCCTGCCATTCTTGTTAGCCAGCTGATTCAGACCGTCCGCGAAAGTATCGCTGAAAAACCGCAGTTTCTGTCACTTCTCGACCAGCTGCTCGACGTTGCAAAATCGTCACAACCAAATGTAAAGCTACTTACTGCGCTGGCCGCGCACGCCGCACCAAAACCCAAAAGCGCAGCGCTCATTTCCACGCCGCCAGAAGTTAGCGCGCCAATTAAGGAGCTCGAGAAACGAGCCGTGGAGCCACTACCTACATCTGTACGTGCTCCTCAAGCCCTTCCCTCGCAAAGCGGCTTCGCTCCGAGTCTGACAGGGGTCCCAACGCCCGGTCAGTCTCGGGCTGCAGATGTTTTGACTCAGGAAGACTCTTCGGATCACTTGGCCTCTGCGCAAGCGCGGGTGACGAGCGGCGGGGCAGCGCCCGAAAATATTTCCAGCAAAGCTGAAAAATTTTCAGGGGCGGACCGCTCGGCAGGACCCGCGGACAGCGATGCCACGTCCCGACCAGAGGGAGCGGACGACACGAGCGGTGAAAAAGGCAAACAAAACATCACCGGAGACATTTCAAAACTCGACTGGGAAAAACTCATTGAGTACACCCGCCAAAACTTCGTTGCCATCTACAGTGTCCTGAGCAAATGCAGCCACGAAGTAAGCGACGGTAAACTCATCATTTACACCAAAACCGCCTTCTACAAGAAAAAACTCGATGACAGCAAACATCGCGTCAATCTCTCAAAAGCCCTGACAGAAACAGGGGTAGGCGACATACCTCTCGAGACGATCGGCACGCCGCCGCCGCCAAAAGATAGCACGGCGGCCGCAGTTGCTGCTATTATGGGTGGAGGAGAAGAGGTAATACTGTGAGAAGGGAAAAGAGCAGCCGGTCCCGAGCGATTGACTCGCTCGCACCGCGCGATGAGAAAAACCATAGGTTTGTCTTATAAGCCGAAGGCACGATAATATGCCAGCAAAAGAAGTTCCGACCGGAAAAGTTCCGCCGCAAAATATAGACGCCGAGAAAAGTCTGCTCGGTGCCGTTTTGATTGACGAGGAAACGCTCGCCGACATTTCCGAGCATGTCACACCAAAAGACTTCTACGACAAGCGCCACGCCGTTATTTTTGGTGGCATGATGCGCCTGTATGAACGCCACAAACCGGTGGATCTTCTCACACTTACCGACGAACTCAAGAAAAAAGACGAGCTCGAAACCATCGGCGGTTCGGCGTACCTCACCGAGCTTACGAATTACGTTCCTACCGCCGCCCACGCCGAAGCCTATGCCGAAATGGTAGCGCAAAAAGCCGTCCGCCGCCGCCTTATCAAAGCCAGCGGTGAAATTTCCGAGCTCGGTTTCGACGAAGAAACCACCACGCAGGAATTACTGGAAAAAGCTGAGGCAGAATTATTCAGCGTCAGCGACCAATCGCTCAAACAGGATCTCACGAGTATCGAGCAGATTCTCACCGAAAGCTTCGACCGTATGGAAGAGCTGCACCGCAACAAAGGCGCGCTTCGTGGCGTACGCACCGGCTATCGCGATCTCGATAATATGACTGCCGGGCTGCAGCGCAGCGACCTCATCATCCTCGCCGCCCGTCCGGCTATGGGTAAGACCACGCTCGTTACCAACCTCGCATACAACGTGGCGACTGTTGCCAAGCAGCCAGTACTGTTTTTCAGCCTCGAGATGAGCAAAGAACAGCTTGTCGACCGTATGCTGGCCGATGCCAGCGGCGTGGACGCCTGGAACATTCGTACCGGTAATCTTTCAGACGAAGATTTCAGCAAGCTTTCTGACGCCATGGGCGAAATGGCCGAAGCGCCGATTTACATCGACGACACGCCGGGCCTCAGCACGCTCGAGATGCGCACCAAAGCCCGCCGCGCCGCCCACGAGGCGCCGCTCGGTCTTATTATCGTCGACTACCTTCAGCTGATGCAGGCCACGGGCCGCAGCGACGGCAACCGCGTGCAAGAGGTGAGTGAAATTTCCCGTGGCCTCAAGCTGATTGCCCGCGAGCTTAACGTGCCGGTTATCGCGCTCTCCCAGCTTTCGCGTTCCGTCGAAAACCGCAGCCCGCAGATCCCGCAGCTGGCCGACCTGCGCGAATCTGGTTCGATCGAGCAGGACGCCGACATCGTCATGTTCATTTACCGCGAAGCCTACTACAACCCGGAAACCGAGCGCGAAAACATCACCGACCTCATCATCGCCAAGCACCGTAACGGTCCGGTCGGCAAGGTTGAGCTCTACTTCCACCCGGAGCGGCTGCGCTTCATGTCGCTCGACAAACGGCACGAATAGGCTATATGAAGACAAGCTTGCCGTGGTATAATCGTAAGTAATTTATGGGCAAACAAATCTCAGAATATCTGCTTTATCAGCGGCGATACTCGCTCGGCTACATCCTCATTGGTTTTACCGTTATTCTGATGCTGGTCATTGCGGGACTATATGTGCCAGGCGGGCTCAGCCATGGGGAAACTGACTCAGTAGTAGCAAGCAGCAACCTGTCGTTTTCACTTTCCTCGTTCGATCCACAGGCAATTATCAACCTTCCGTATCATGTTCTGCAGCGGCTTTGCCTCGATCTATTCGGCCTATCGATTATCAGCGTAAAATTACCATCGCTGCTGCTTGGAATCTTGTCCGCGGGCGGCATGCTGCTGCTTTTGCGAACCTGGTTCCGACCAAATATCGCCATTCTCACCACCATACTTACCATTACTACCGGCCAGTTCCTTTTTGTCGCCCAAAGCGGGACGGAAAGCATCGTCTATATCTTCTCAACAGTGTGGTTGTTGCTTGCCGCATCGATGGTATCACGAAGAGCACGGTGGTCAGGCGTATGGAAAGTGGGCCTGTTCGCTATTGCTGCGGTAAGTCTTTATACGCCGCTCAGCCTCTACATACTACTCGCACTAACCAGTGCCGTCGCCCTTCATCCGCACCTTCGTTATATCGTTCGCCGGCTTTCCAAACTGAAGATATCTATAGCAATCCTGTGTGCGCTCATCCTCGCCGCGCCGCTTATCTACATCATCGCGCTCCATCCGTCAGTCGGGCTAACATTGCTTGGAATACCCCATGAATGGCCAGACCTTCAAGCTAATTTCTTACAGCTGCTACGCCAGTATTTCGATTTCGCGTCGCCAAATAGCAGCATGTTCATGACGCCAATCTACGGTCTTGGCTCGATGATCCTTATTCTACTGGGCATTTTCCGGCTGGTGACCACAAAATACACCGCCCGAAGCTACATTATTGCCGCCTGGACGCTACTCTTACTACCGGTTCTCATTATCAATCCGAAATTCGTCAGCGTCACGTTCGTGCCGGTCATGCTCCTTATGGCAATGGGAATTACCGTTTTGCTTACAAGGTGGTACGAGCTCTTCCCGCGCAACCCATACGCGCGCTTTGCCGGCCTGTTGCCGCTTATCGTACTTATAGGTGGCATGGTATTTTCAGGTATCGACCGTTATATGTACGGCTATCTCTATAATCCTCAGACGGCAAATAGTTTCTCTAAAGATCTAAAATTGGCCAACGTGCAGCTCGCCGGTAAAAATTCGGGTGCGACCGTGTTCGTCGTCGATAAGAGCGAGGTGCCGTTCTACACCGTCGTAGCTCGCCACCATAAAAACGTCACGGTCGTAACTAATCCCGACAAAGCAACGCCGGCTGCCTCGACCACCATCGTCAGCCATGCAGCCCACAAGACGCAGCCAAATGTACCCGATCTCATTGTCACCGACGACACATCGCACGATTCAGATCGATTTTACATCTATAAAACTACCCTGAAATAACGTATACTAGGTAGGTAATACACGGAGGAAAACAGATTATGGCACTTGACCAGATGAAAATGCTGAACCAGCTGCGCAAGGCGCAAAAAGAATTGAAAAAACAGAAAGTCGTCGTAGCGGCAGGTGGAGAAGACGACGATCCAGCCGTTGAAGTAACTATCAATGGCGAATTAAAAATTGAAAACGTAAAGATCAATCCGCAATATGTAGACCTCGAGAATATAGAGGAGTTAGAGGGCTGGATCGAATCAGCCATACGCGATGGCCTTGCTAAAGCCCAGGAAATCGCCGCGGAAAAAATGAAGCCGCTTATGGGCGGGCTCGGCAACCTCGGGCTTTAAGGCAGCATAGTGGCGCAGATTTTACCACTCGCGCTCATGCGCCTTATCGAGGAACTGGGCCGTCTACCCGGAGTTGGAGCCCGCACAGCGGAGCGCTATGCTTATTTTTTGCTTCGCGCCGACCAACACGCCGCCGACAAACTGGCAGGCGCCATTTCCGAACTGCACGCCAGCGTTAAAACGTGTCCGGTAACATTCGCACTCATCGATGCGAACGAAGACGTCTCGCCACTTTATAGTGGACAGGACCGCAATAAAAAACTCGTTGCGGTCGTAGAAGAACCGCTCGATATAGTCGCCCTGGAGCGGACGGGGCAGTACAGCGGCACATACCACGTGCTTGGGGGTGCTATTTCACCGATCGACGGCATCGGACCGGAGCAGCTACATATTCCGGAGCTAATTGAACGTCTTAAGAAAGATGAGGTAGAAGAGGTTATTATCGCTACGAATGCCAGTGTCGAGGGCGAATCGACCGCACTATTCTTGCAGCGACACATCCAAGAAGCGGGAAGTAGCGTAAAAATCAGCCGTCTCGCCCGCGGCATCCCCGTGGGAGTAGACTTGGAGTACGCCGATCAGATTACGCTAACCCACGCGCTCGAAGGGCGACG
>CAMLDM010000014.1 GCA_946479025.1 uncultured Candidatus Saccharibacteria bacterium
GTTATTTGGCTTGTGGTAATAAAAACACACATAAAAAGCTTGAAAACCACGCATATAGTGTCTATAGTCATATTCAGACGCTATATATGTAGCCGTTCAATAAAAACACACATTTAGCAAGGAGGGTATAATGCTCTGCTACGGCGGTATTCTTCTTGCACCCCAAAAAAATGAGAGACTTGGGGTAAATTGTGAAGGGTAGAAACAATAACAAAAGTAGCAATAGGGGATAAGGGAATGAGCGAAATTCATGTGGTAAAGCGCGACGGCACCCGCGAACCATTTGACGCCAATAAGATCAACCTCGCGCTGGTAAAGGCCAGTGAGGGGCTTCCTGATCAGATACAAAAAGTTGTTCAAGTAGCTACGGAGCTGCAGCTGACATTATTTGACGGCATCACCAGCGAACAGCTCGACGAAGCGGTGATTCACACAGCGCTGCAAAACGTAAAGGACGACCCGGACTTTGATAAGATCGCGGCACGTTTGCTCCTCAAGAACATATACAAAAATATTCTTGGTGACTACGAAAACGAAACGGAGCTTAAAAAGCTTCACGAGCAGAAATTTCCAGAATATCTGAAGCAGGGCATTAAAGACGGCCTGCTTGACGAGCGTATGAACGGCAAGGTATTCGACATCAAAAAGCTGGCGGGAGCGCTCGACCCGTCCCGAGACCAACTGAGCAAATACCTCGGTGTCGTGACTAATAAAAACCGCTATGCACTCCGCAAGCAAAGCGGAGCGCCTATCGAAGTTCCACAGTTTACCCACATGCGTATTGCCATGGGACTCAGCTTCAACGAGGAAAACCCAACCGAAGCGGCTATCGACTTTTACCGCCACATGAGCAACCTCGACTACGTGCCGGGTGGTAGCACCCGCGTAAATGCCGGCGGTTCGTTTCCGCAGCTTTCCAACTGCTTCCTTCTCGAGGTGCAGGACGACATGGAATCGATCGCAAAGGGTGTTCGCGACGTGATGTGGATTGCCAAGGGTACCGGTGGTATCGGTATCAGCCTGAACAAGCTGCGCGCTGCGGGCTCGCCAGTAAAGACAACCAACACCGAAAGTACCGGCCCGATTCCATTCATGAAGATGATCGATACGGCGCTATTTGCCGTCAGCCGTAAGGGTAAAAAAGCCGGTGCCGCCGCGCTGTACATGGAAAACTGGCACCTCAACTTTCCGCAGTTCCTCGATCTCAAACAGAACTCTGGGGACCCGTACCTTCGTACGCGCCTCGCCAACACCGCTGTATTCATTAGCGACGAGTTCATGAAACGCGTCTCGAAAGATCAGGACTGGTACCTGTTTGACCCGGCAGAGGTCTCTGACCTTCCGGAACTCTACGGCGAAGAATTCTCAGCTCGCTACAAAGAATATATCAAAAAAGCTGAAAAGGGCGAGATGCGCGAATTTTCAAAGGTGAAAGCCCGCGAACAGTTCCGCCAGATT
The DNA here is from genome assembly GCA_946479025.1 of uncultured Candidatus Saccharibacteria bacterium. The sequence goes on from CAMLDM010000014.1 coordinate 1,459, forward strand.
CTTATCACGCTTCAGGCAACCAGCCATCCGTGGCTGACCTGGAAGGATACGATCAATGTTCGTGCACTGAACAACAACACTAGTACAATCCATCTTTCCAACCTCTGTACGGAAATCACTTTACCACAGGACAAAGACAATACTGCCGTTTGCAACCTCGTAAGCATCAACCTGGCGGCGCACCTGAAGGAAGACAAAACCTGGGATTGGGATCGTCTGGCAGCTAGCACGCGAAGCGCCATTCGTCAGCTCGATAACCTCTGTGATATCACCAACACGCCGATTCCGGAGGCTATGAACTCCAACCTGCAGAACCGTGCGCTCGGGCTTGGCCTGATGGGCTTTACCGATGTGACCGAGAAGCTTGGTTACAGCTACGAAAGCGAAGAAGCATATGATCTGATCGACCAGCTGACGGAATTCATCAGCTACAACGCTATCGACGAATCGGCTGATATGGCAAAAACCCGCGGCGCCTACCCGACGTTTAAGGGAAGCGGCTGGAGCAAGGGCATCCTGCCGATCGACACGCTCGACGAGCTGGCTGCTGACCGCCATGTGAAGGTCGACGTTAATCGCAAAACGCGCCTGGATTGGGAAACACTTCGTGCCAAGGTGAAAAAGGGTATGCGAAATGCCACGCTTATGGCAATCGCACCGACCGCAAACATTGCGCACGTTGCAGGCACTACGCCAGGCATCGATCCGCAGTTCGCGCAGATCTTCTCGCGCAGCACGCTGAGCGGCAAGTTCCTTGAAGTGAACGTGAACCTCGTGAACGACCTTAAGGAACTTGGCATCTGGGACGACGTGAAAGAAGAAGTGCTTCGTACTCAGGGCGACGTCCAGCAGATCGAGGCGATCCCGCAGCGAATAAAAGATGTATACAAAACGAGCTTCCAGCTCAGCCCGTACGCCTTCATTGAAGTAGCGGCGCGCGCGCAGAAATGGGTCGACCAAGCGATTTCCCGCAACATGTATCTGGAAACACGCGACATCGATGAATATGTGAACATTTACAGCACCGCCTGGAAAAAGGGACTCAAAACGACGTACTACCTGCACGTTAAACCGCGCCACCAGGCAGAGCAGAGCACGGTGAAAGTTAACAAAGCCGAAACCGGTACCGGCCCGCGCAAAGCTGGCTTCGGATTCGCAAAGAAGCAAACGGTTTAAGAAATTAGGGGGATAAGAAAATGGGTATGAACGCAAACACAATCATCAGCGACGAAATGACACTGGAAGAAAAGTTGGCCGCGATTGACTTGGCCATGAAAAACGCACAGGAGCAGGCAAACGAAGAGGCGCAGGCGAACGGCACGATCGCCGCACCGCTCGACCCGGCCGATCTCACCATGTGCGAAGGCTGCCAGTAGGAGACAATCCATGCAATTTTTAACAACCATCATAACGAAAGGAATCAACAGTCATCATGGCAGGCATTCTCGGAACCGGTATCCAAGACGGATTACTTCTTAAACCAATCAACTACCAGTGGGCGTACGACCTGTACAACCAGGCTGTGGCGAACACCTGGTTTCCAAACGAAATCCAGCTTGGCCAGGATCTTTCTGACTGGAAGAAAATGAGCGACGAGGAGCGTCACGCCGTTGAGTTCCTGATGAGCTACTTCAACCCGAATGAGCTGCTGGTAAACAAGGCGCTCGCCTTCGGGGTTTATCCGTACGTGAACGCGGCCGAATGTCACCTGTACCTCGCCAAGCAGATGTGGGAAGAAGCCAACCACTGCATGAGCTTCGAGTATGTGCTCGAGACGTTCCCGATCAACCGTGACAAAGCGTACGAAGCGCACGTCACGACTCCAAGCATGGCGCGCAAGGAAGAATTCGAGACCAAGTTCATCAAGCGCATGACCGAGGAAACGCTCGACATCACCACGACGGAAGGCAAGAAGGACTTCATCCGCAACCTCATCGCCTACAACATCATCCTCGAAGGCATCTGGTTTTACAGCGGTTTCATGGTGGCGCTTTCATTCCGTCAGCGCAATTTGCTGCGTAACTTTGGCTCGCTGATTGACTGGGTTGTTCGCGATGAAAGCCTGCATCTTAAGTTCGGCATCAATCTGATCCTGACCGTGCTCGAGGAAAACGAAGATCTCCAAACTGAGGAATTTGCCGCTGAAATCAAGCAGATGATCCTTGACGGTGTCGAAATGGAAGAAGCGTACAACCGTGACCTGCTGCCAAACGGCATCCTGGGCCTGAACGCTGACTACATTAACCAGTATGTGAAGTACCTGGCCGACCGTCGCCTGGAAGAACTCGGTTTCGATGCGCATTACAAAGTGTCCAACCCGGCCAAATGGATGGCGGCTGCAAACGACACGCTCGAGCTGGTGAACTTCTTTGAAAGTACCAACACTAGCTATGAGGTGAATGCCGGCACATCGTCTGCAAAGCCTGGCCAGAGCCCAAGCGCCGACCGCGACGAAAACGATCCGAATAACAGCATTCTCAATCAGTAATGAAGGCTTAACAATCTGGCAAAATAGGCGTGGCATGGTCACGCTTATTTTGTCCGAAGGGAAACTAAATGAAGACGGAAATTGAAGTCAAGTTCACGGATATTACCATCGACGAGATACGCGAGAGGCTGCGTGCGGCCGGCGGTGTGTGTGAGCAGCCGATGCGTTTGATGAAGCGCGCGCTGATCGAAGAGCCGCACCACCAGGCGGAGCATTCGTTTATTCGCGTACGCGACGAAGGCGATAAAGTGACACTGACATTCAAACGTCGGGCTGATGCGGCGGCCTCAAAGATTGACAGCGTTAAAGAGCTCGAAGTCGAGGTGAGTGACTTTGATAAAACCGTTGAGATTTTCTCGGAAGCCGGCTGGAAGTACAAAACCTTCCAGGAAAGTAAGCGCGAGACCTGGAAGCTGGACGATGTAGAAGTGGTCATCGACGAATGGCCGTGGCTGAAGCCGTATATTGAAATTGAGGGCGAAACCGAAGCGGAGCTTAAGGAAGCGGCGGAAAAACTCGGGCTCGATTGGAAAAATGTGATCATGGGGCATATCGACGCTCTGTATGAGCGCGAATACGAGTTTCAAGACGGTATCCGCGGCGTGATCGACCTGCCTGAAGTTCGCTTTGACGACCCGATTCCGTCGCAATTTAGGCTACGGAAAGTGGAAGAGGTATGAGCGCGCTGAAAAGTCTCAGCGAAGTCCACCGTTCGGTCAGTGTGCCGGATCATGCGGCATCGTTTATCCGTAAGCTCCTCGCTTTTTCCGGCCCAGGTTACATGGTGGCGGTGGGCTACATGGACCCGGGTAACTGGGCGACCGATCTTGCGGGAGGGTCTCGATTTGGCTATGTACTGCTGTTCGTAATCATGCTTTCAAGCGTTTTTGCGATGTTTTTACAGCATCTCACTGTGAAGCTCGGCGTTGTGACGGGGCTGGATCTGGCGCAGATTTGCCGCAAGGTCTTTCCTGGATGGATGAACGTCATCTTGTGGCTGATGGCTGAAATTATGATTATTGCGTGCGATCTGGCTGAGGTTATCGGCACGGCGATCGCACTTGAGCTGCTATTTCATATTCCGCTCTCGATCGGCGTGGTGATTACCGCGCTGGATGTGCTGCTGCTCCTTTTCCTGCAGAAGAAAGGTTTCCGTTGGCTTGAGGCGCTGGTTATTGCACTTATTGCCATTGTGGTTGTGTGCTTCGGTTTGGAGTTAATCTTTTCGCAGCCGGCAATTGCGCCGCTTATGGGCGGCTTTTTGCCGGCGCGCGATCTCTTTACCAATCAGGAGATGCTATTTATTGCGGTGGGAATCTTGGGGGCGACGGTCATGCCACACAACCTGTATCTTCACTCGGCGGTCGTGCAGACCCGCGCACACAAGCAGACGGAAAAAGGGAAGCGGGAGGCGATTAAATTCGCGACAATCGACTCAACTGTCGCCCTGACGCTGGCATTTTTCGTGAATGCGTCGATCCTGATTCTCGCGGCCGCGACCTTCTTTACGACGGGGCATAATAATGTAGCTGAGATCGGCGACGCCTACAAATTGCTCGCGCCACTGCTTGGCGTCGGTATCGCGAGCGTCCTGTTTGCTGTGGCGCTATTGGCCTCGGGGCAGAACTCGACCGTAACGGCAACGCTGGCTGGCCAGATTATCCTCGAGGGATTCATGAACGTAAAGATTGCGCCGTGGGCGCGTCGGCTCATAACCCGTGCTCTTGCGATCATTCCTGCCGTGACAATTGCGCTGATGTTTGGCGGTTCGGGACTGAGCCGTCTGCTTATCTTCAGTCAGATCGTGCTAAGCTTACAGTTGCCGTTTGCTATTCTGCCGCTGGTGTATTTTACGAGCAGCAAAAAGTATATGGGCACATTTGCTAACAGGTCGTGGCTCAAGGCTGTGGCGTCCGTGACAGCGGGTATCATTATCAGCTTAAACCTTTGGCTCATAGCGAAAGTATTTATATAGGAGCAATTGATGAAGACGAAATTATTAATTTTTGGCATTACCGGAGATTTAAGCAGGCGAAAGCTGTTGCCGGCACTTGGGCAAATCATAAAAACGGGCGAGTTCGACGAGCTTGAGATCATCGGCGTATCGCGACGCGACGTGTCGGCTCGGGAGTTGGTGCGCGAGCCAAGCTTACGGTCGCGTCTCTCGACATTTTCCATGGATGTGGCCAAGGCGGCTGAATACGCACGGCTGAAAAAGCATATTGCGCTGCGTGAAGACGAGCAGCTGCTGGTTTATTTTTCAGTTCCGCCGATGGCTGTATCGCCGATTGTGGATTTTCTCGGTGAGGCCGAGCTTAATATGCAAAACGTGAAGCTGCTCTTCGAGAAACCGTTCGGTGTCGACCTTGCCTCGGCGAAGGAAGCGATCGAACGGACGGCGCGGCATTTTGACGAATCGCAGATTTACCGGATCGACCATTATCTTGCTAAAGAGATGGCGCAGAATATTGTGACGCTCCGGGGCGGCAACGCGCTACTTGGCCAGCTATGGAATGGCGTGATGATCGAAAAGATCGAAATATTGGCACTAGAGGAAATTGGCATCGAAGGCAGGGCAAGTTTTTACGAGCAGACTGGTGCGCTCCGCGATGTAGTTCAGGGACATTTGATGCAGCTTTTGGCGCTGGTACTCATGGAAATTCCGCCACAGTTTGATTGGAGCGAACTGCCAAAGATGCGCCTCAATGCGCTGAAGAACATCGAGGTGGCGAATCCGGCCGCATCGTTTCGTGCGCAGTATGAAACATACCAAGACGAGGTAGAAAACCCGGGCAGCCTTACAGAGACGTTCGTTTCACTGACACTAAATTCGCAGGATGAGCGCTGGAAAAGCGTGCCACTTACGCTCACCACCGGAAAGGCGCTCAATAAAAAAACGACGGAAATTCGGATTCATCTCAAGAAATCTCACGAAGCACAGAGCAACTGTCTGACGCTTCGAATCCAGCCCAACGAAGGCGTGGAGATCGAACTGTTTACAAAAAAACCCGGCTACGAGCGTGAGTTTCAAACCCAAAAACTTAGCTTTAATTACCCAGAAGACACAGTTTTGCCAGACGCTTATGAGCAGGTTTTAGTGGACGCGATTCGTTCGCACAAGAGCTTATTTACGTCGAGCGATGAAGTGCTACGCAGCTGGCAGATACTTCAACCCCTGTTAGACAACTGGAGTATGACAAACGAACCCCTACGAAAGTATTCCGTAGGATCTTCTACACATACCATATGTAGCGTTGAATAGACAACAAACTGCGCTATATATAGCGTTTTCATAGAAAAGTATGCTATAATGAAATTCCATGGAGACAACAATCAACATGGAACAAAAAGAAAAATATATATTTGTAACTGGGGGTGTACTCTCGGGGGTAGGAAAAGGGATTACCGCGGCCAGCATGGGTGCCGTCTTGCAGGCCAAAGGTGCGTCCGTTTCAATTCAAAAGTGTGACCCGTATCTCAATGTAGATGCGGGCCTTTTGAATCCAGCGGAACATGGCGAATGCTTCGTCACCAAAGACGGCGCCGAAACGGATTTGGACCTGGGGCATTACGAGCGTTTTTTGGATTTGGAATTAACGCAGCAAAACGCCACGCTCTCGGGCAGGCTGCTGCTGGAACTTATTGAAAACGAACGTGCCGGCAAATTTGGCGGCAAAACCGTGCAGCTGGTGCCGCACCTGACCCAGGCGATCCAGCGCGCGATACTAAAGGCGGGCAAGGGGAGTGACATTCATATCGTGGAAATCGGCGGCACGGTGGGCGACTACGAAGGCCTGAGTTACATTGAGGCGATCCGCGAATTCGCGCAAAAGGTAGGCCGAAAAAACTGTCTGTTCGTCCACGTGGTCTACGTGCCGTTTATTGGAACGAGCAAAGAATTTAAAACAAAGCCGGCGCAAAATGCGCTGAACGACCTGCGCGGATTCGGCATTGTTCCCGACAGCGTGATCGTGCGCACCGACGAGTCTGCGCCGGAAAGCGTTGCTGAAAAAATAAGCCTGTTCGGCGGCGTGCCGCTAGAAAACGTCCAGCTGATGCCGAACGTCGATACTGTATTCCGTATTCCGCTTATGATTGCATCGAACGGCTTGAACAAATTACTTACGGACTTCTCGGGCCTAAAGAAAAAGCCCGATCTTTCGAAGTGGAAAAAAATTATTGCCCAGCAAAACAGCGTTCCGAAAAAAACGGTAACCGTCGGGCTGGTTGCAAAATATATGGACAATGAAGATACGTATCTCTCGGTGATTGAAGCGCTGAAAGCAGCGGCCTGGCAGGAGAAGGTCAGCCTGAAAGTGAAGTGGATCAATGCCGAAAAAACGACCGATAAAGCGTTCGGGTCGGTAGATGCGCTGCTGGTCCCCGGCGGCTTTGGCGCACGAGGCGTGGAGGGGAAGGTCGCTGCCGCAAGTTACGCGGCGCAGCACAACGTGCCGTACCTTGGTATCTGTTTGGGCCTACAGGCGGCGGTTATTGCCAGCGCGCGAAAAGCTGGCCTTAAGGATGCCAACAGTAGTGAATTCAGCGAGACGAAACAAAACGTCGTATACATTATGGATGGGCAGGCCGGCAAAGAGTCGACCGGCGGCACACTCCGACTCGGGGATTATCCAGCCAAGCTTGCGAAAGGCTCAAAAATTGCAAAAGTCTACGGCAGCACGAATGTTGTAGAGCGCCATCGCCATCGCTACGAGGTGAACCAGAAATTTATCCGCGAGATCGAAAAGGGCGGACTGAGCATTTCGGGAACATCTCCGGACGGCAAGTTGGTGGAGTTCGTCGAGGCGCCCGAAAATGATTATTTCGTGGCAACACAAGCACATCCGGAATTTAAAAGCCGGCCTGGCCGGCCGCACCCGCTGTTTACGGGGCTCGTCAAAGCGGCAATTGACAAAACTTACTAAAAATGCTAATGTTTTATTAGGAAAATAATAAAAACAAACATATGAACGACGACGAAACAACCAACGCAGAACTTACGACGGAAGACGTCGACGCGCTTCGCTTTTTGCTTCACAACGTGCGCGGGCTAAGTGCCATCTCGACGGCCGCACAGTATGCGGCAACCAGCGATGAGCCGTCCGCCGAATAGGAAGAATATTCTTTCACAAACAGCTTCGGAGGAGGCTGTTTTGTTTTGCCGGTGTTATGATGCCATACAGTGAAATGCGGGGTTTACGGATGAGCTTTCTTTTCGCTCGGCTCACTAGTGTTATAATAAAAAACAATGGATACGAAAATTTCTCAAGTTGTGCACGATTTGTTTGGCATCGAGGCGCCTGTTACGCTGACTCGTCCTGACCCGCAGTTCGGCGACTACGCCACGAACGCTGCTTTGCAGCTGGCAAAAAAAGTAGGCAAGAGTCCGCGCGAGATTGCCCAGCAGATCGTGGCTGAACTCAAAAATGGCTCAATCGAAGCAAGCGTGGCGGGGCCGGGGTTCATTAATATACGGCTTGGCGACGCGCAGCTGCTTGCCGCCACGAACGGCAGCCCGGCGGCAGAACGCGGCGGCGAGAAAGTGGTTATCGAGACGAACAATCCGAATCCCTTCAAGGCGATGCACATCGGCCACGCGTTTAACGCGATTTTGGCGGACACAGTGGCGAATTTGCTGGAGACGGACGAGGCTGAAGTTCACCGTGTAAGCTATCACGGCGATGTTGGTGCGCATGTCGGTAAAAGCATGTGGGCGCTCTTGAAATACACCAGTGGCGACATTTCCAAGCTGCATGCCATAAAACCGGAAGATCACAACAGCTTTATGTCGCGCATGTACGCCGAAGGCGCGGCCGCGTATAAAGAAAACGAGGCGGTAAAGCCGGTAATCGACGCGTTGGCGCAGCAGTCGTTTACACCCCAGGATGATCCGCTTTATAAAGAAGTGTATGAAACCTGCAAGACGTGGAGCTTTGAGGAGCTGGACAAAATCGTGGGGCGTCTAGGCAATAAGCCGACGGAGAAAAAGTATCTGGAGAGCCAGGCCGATGCGCTTGGAGTAGAGACGGTGCGCCGTCATGTGGGCGACGTTTTCATTGAGAGTGACGGCGCGCTGGTTTTTCCGGGGCGCAAGTACGGCTCGTTCGACAACGCGTTCGTTACTTCGCGCGGACGCGGCTTGTACGGCGCGCGCGATTTGGGGCTGATGCAGCTGAAGAACGATGATTACCACGCGAGTAAAAGCTATATCATTACGGCCGAAGAGCAGCGCGATTATTTTAAGGGCGTTATTAAGGCGGCCGAGCTGTGCCTGCCGGAACTAAAGGGTGTGACCGTTAATATTCCAACGGGAACAGTGAAGCTGACGACGGGCAAGATGAGCTCTCGTACCGGCGAGGTAGTCGAGATTGGCTGGCTATTCGACCGTATCGGCGAGGCTATTGCCGAGCGCGGCGGCGAGGCGACGGACGATATTGTGGCGGGCGCGCTGCGGTATCAGTTTTTGAAAGTGAAGATCGGATCGGACGTCGTGTTCGATATCAACGAGGCGGTCAGCCTGCACGGCAACAGCGGATCGTACTTGCAGTACGCTCATGCGCGTGCGAAAAGTATTCTGCGCAAATCGGAAATAGAAGCCAAAGAACCGACTGAACTGAACGAATCAGAGCGGGCGCTGGTACGGAAACTGACGGAATATGCGGCTGTGGTAATGGTCGCCAAGCGCGAACTGCTGCCGCATCATATTTGCACGTACTTGTACGAACTGGCGCAGGAATTCAACCGGTTTTACGAGAAGAACCAAGTGGTCGGCAGCGACCGTGAAGCTGAACGCGTGGAGCTGGTGGGTAAGTACGCAGACACATTGAAGGCCGGTCTGACGATACTTGGCATTCACGCGCCAGAACAGATGTAAATCGGAGGAGGGAACATGGCGGAAACGAAAAAACAGGCGATAAAAAACCGCTCCAAGTACTACGCTAGCGGCTTCGCGGAATTTATCCAGACGCAAGGCGTGGTGGGGCTTGCGGTTGGGCTGGTAATCGGCGGTGCGGTAGCTGTCGTGACGAAATCTTTGGTGAATAATATTGTTATGCCGCCGCTTGGTTTGGTTCTTGGGTCCGGCGACGGGCTGAACGGCCTGGTACTGAAGCTCGGCAGGTCGGCCGACGGCAAGGTTGCGATGATTCACTATGGCACGTTTTTAAACGACGTGATCAACTTTCTTGTTATTGCGCTTACCATTTACATCGTGGTGCACGGACTGAAGCTCGACCGCCTCGACAAAAAGAAGGACTGATATGCAAAAATCGGAAAGTGAGTGGCGAAAAATTCTGACTCCTGAACAATTCGCGGTGCTGCGTGAAAAGCGGACTGAAGCGCCATTTTCCGGCGAATATGACGGACTGTATGCCGACGGCATCTACGCCTGCGCGGCGTGCGGCCAGGTACTTTTTGACAGCGATACAAAATTTGACGCACACTGCGGCTGGCCGAGTTTTTACGACGCGCGGCCGGGTAGCGTGGAGTTTCATCAGGACGACAGCCATGGCATGGTTCGCGCCGAAGTGACGTGCAGCAACTGCGGGAGTCATCTCGGGCATATATTTGAAGGTGAGGGTTTTGACACGCCGACAGACAAGCGGCTTTGCGTTAATTCGCTCAGCCTGAAATTTACTCCGGCCGAAAGCAAAAGTACCGATACTTTGTGAGATTAGCCCAAACTCTGTACAATAATTGTATGACTACGAAAAAAGCAAAAGTCCTTTGGGTTGATCTGGAGATGACCGGCCTCGACGCGAATAACGACCTTATTCTAGAAGTGGCTGCCATTGCGACGGACTGGGATTTCAAAGAGATCGCCACCTACGAAGGCATCATAAAAAACGAAGACATGAACCTTGAGGAGCGCCTGCAGGCGAACAGTATTTTTTGGGATGCCAATCCTGAATCTAAAAAAGGTTTGCTGGCGCAAAACGCCGACGGTAAAGACCTGCTTGAGATTGAAGAGGAGCTGCTGAAATTTATCGACGAGCATTTCGAAGAGGAGACGCCGGTGTTGCTTGGTGGCAACTCGATTCATATGGACCGCCGGTTCATCGTGGCGCACTGGCCGCGGCTCGACGCCCGGCTGCATTACCGCATGCTTGACGTGAGTGCGTGGAAAGTTGTGTTTGAAGGCAAATACGGCAAGAAATTCGCAAAACCTGAAGACCACCGCGCGCTGAACGACATCCGCGGCAGCATCATGGAGCTGAAATACTACCTTACGAAAGTACGGATCAAAGAATGACGCATAAGGAATTTGAAAAGTATTTACTGAGTTTTCCGAACGCGTGGCTGGATTTTCCGTTTGGCGAAGGCACGAGCGTCTACAAAGTCGGCCATAAAGAGACGGGCGAAGGCAAGATGTTTGCGATTATTGCGGATAACAGCAAACCGCTGCGCGTTAGCTTAAAGTGTGATCCGCAGCTTGCGCTGGTGCTCCGTGAAAAGTACGAAACAATACAGCCCGGCTATCATCTGAACAAAAAACACTGGAACACCATTATTTGTACCGGCCAGTTGCCGGATGACGAGCTTAAGAGCTTGGCGCGCCACAGTTTCGAACTCGTGACGAACACCTAGTCGTTGGACAAGGTGGTATTGAAGCTGTCGAGCTGTTGGATGATCGGCGCGATGTTATCGTCGGTGCTGGAAAGAAATGCTTTGAGGGATTTGCTCTTGGTCTTGAAGTACGTCGTTTTCATAAGTGACTCGACGGTTTTCAGCTGATAGCTCATTTCGCGCGCGTAGGTACGGTCGAAAACGGCGTTGAGCCGCGCGTCTTCGAGCTTCTTCGTGAGGTCGTCTCCCTTTTCTGCGGCAAGGATTTTTTTATCAATCTTTTTAACGTCGACGCCGTTGGTTTTCAGTGGATCGACGATATCGTGATTAGCGTTTGTCAGGAACACTGTGAGGCTACTGTTTGTGCCGGCCAGCTTGCTGCTTTTAATGTTCTTTTGCGCTTTGTCGGAAATGGTTTGTAGCGTTTGCATGCGGGCTGCTAGCGTCTGCATGGTTTGCGTCGGGCCATTTCCGCCGGATAGCAGCGAGAGAAGTCCGACAACGATTGCAAGCAACAATCCTCCGCCAATGAGGAATACGAAAATTCGGTTATCAATGCCGGGCTTTTTGGCTGCCGGCGCGATTTGGTTCAGGTAATCGATAGAATATTGTGGTGCGCTCGCTGGCTGTGGCTGCGGCGGAGAGAGCGGCTGCTGAGGTTGTGGCGCGCCAATGGGTGAGGAGTACGGCTGCTGTGGAGTGCTGCTTGGCGATGCCGCAGGGGGAAACGACGGTGGCTGCGCGGGCTGCGGCTGCTGAGGCATCGGCGCGCCATTGGGATACCAGGGCTTGTTTTGGTTAGAGTTGGGGTCCATATGCACCCATTTAAGCATAAAAACTACCGGTTTGCTAGCACGCCAGGATTGATCGCTATGCTATCGTTACAGGGGTAAAAATGATATGATATAACTATGCAAGACGCCAAGGAAGAAGTACGCGCGCGCCTCAGTATCGAGGACGTCGTGGGCGAGTATGTCCAATTGAAACGCGCCGGGCGTAATTTCAAGGGACTGAGCCCGTTTTCCGGCGAAAAAACGCCGAGCTTCTTCGTATCGCCCGACAAGCATATTTGGCACGATTTTTCTTCAAACAAAGGCGGCGACGTTTTCAGTTTCGTGATGGAAGTCGAGGGGATGGATTTTTGGGCGGCGCTTGAGCACCTGGCGCGAAAAGCCGGCGTCGACCTCAGCCAGTACCAATCGAAAGGCAGTGCCGACCTCGCCCGGCGTAAAAAACGGCTGCTGGAAGCGAATGAGCTGGCGGCAAGTTACTATCAGCACAGCCTGCTGAAAAACCAGCACGCGCTGGAGTATGTGTTTAAAAAACGCAACCTGAGCAAGGAAATTGTGCAGGATTTTCGGATCGGCTATGCGCCGGCAACCGGCGACGCGCTGGTGCAATTCCTCGGCAAAAAAGGCTTTTCCAAAAAAGAGCTGAGCGATGCGGGACTCACCAACCGTTTTGGCGGCGACATGTTCCGCGGACGAATGACAGTACCACTCATGGATCCGGGTGGTCAGGTGATCGGGTTTACTGCACGAATCATCGGAGAGGATAAAAACGCACCGAAGTACCTCAACACGTCGCAGACGCTTCTCTACGACAAAGGCCGCCACGTGTTCGGGCTTTCCCAGGCGAAAGAGGCGATCCGCACGAATGATTACGCAGTGATCGTGGAGGGAAATTTGGACGTGGTGAGCAGCCATCAGGCGGGCATAAAAGGCGTGGTGGCGACGGCCGGCACGGCAATGACCGAAAACCACCTGCGCGCGCTGCGGCGTCTTACCGGAAACGTCCGGTTGGCGTTTGACGGCGACAAAGCGGGAATTGCGGCGACCGAGCGGGCGATTCCGATTGCAAGCCAGGTGGGCGTGGAACTGACGATTATTACGCTGCCGGAGGGTGCGAAAGATCCGGACGACCTGATCCAGCAGGACGTGTCGCTGTGGCAAAGGGCGATTGACTCGGCGCAGCCGGCGGTGGAATGGATTTTGCAGCAATACGCCGCGCGTGAAGACATTACGACGGCCAGCGGCAAGCGGACGTTTACGACCGCCGCGCTGAACGTGGTGCGCGGGCTGAACGACCCGATCGAGCGCGAACATTACGAGAAGAAGATTGCCAAGATGACTGACTCGACCTTAAGCGCGGTAAAAACGAAATTGGCCAGCGTGGAAACCGCCGAAAAAGCTCCGATGAAACGGCCGGTGGCGTCGGCGCAAAAACCCGCCCAAAAAGACGCCTACGCCTATCAGGATAATCTTCTGGCCTTGGCGCTCGTCGACGCGCCTAGCCAGGAGCTCTTCGGGCCGGTCGACAGTAAAACGTTTGTCGGCGAAGCGCGTCAGGCGGTGGCCGCATATCTGTCGGCTCACCACGAGGCAGCCGTGGCCGAAACCCCGGATGGCTTGCAAAATTACGATACGTATGTGAAAATATTACTATTGAAGGCCGACGCCCGATATGCCGACTGGAACGACCAAGATCGTTACTTTGAAACGGCACGGTTGCTCCGCCAAGTAGAAAATGAACACAAGAAACAAACGCAGGAACGATTAACTAACCAATTGCGTGAAGCGGAAAGCAGCGGCAACGACGAAAAGGCAACGCAGCTGCGCGCGCAACTTAACACTCTCATAAAGGAGATCACACGTGGGCAAAGATGATACGCTAGTACCAAACGATGACGACAACCTGGTGGTAGACGCCAGCGGCGGACCGCTGAGCGACGTCGACGAACCGGCACTTGAGGAGCTGGTAGACGAAGAAGAAGATGATATCGATACGCTCAATAACGGGCAGTATTTCGACGATGTAAGCGACGATAGCGTACGCTTGTACCTGCGCGAAATCGGTAAAATCCCGCTGCTGAGTGCGGAGGAAGAACTGGCGCTAGCGCAAAAAGTTGTCGCCGGCGACAAAAAAGCCAAAGACAAAATGGCCGAGGCGAACATGCGGCTCGTGGTTTCGATCGCCAAGCGTTACAGCGGCCGCGGGCTTGATTTTCTTGATCTTATCCAAGAAGGTAACACCGGTCTGCTTCGCGCGGTAGAAAAATTCGACCCGGACAAGGGCTTCAAGTTCAGTACCTACGCCACTTGGTGGATCCGTCAGGCGATTACCCGTGCCATTGCCGACCAGGCCCGCACAATCCGTATTCCGGTGCACATGGTAGAGACAATCAACAAATTGCTGCGCACCCAGCGCCGCATGACCCAGGAGCTCAACCGCGAGCCGAGCATCGAGGAACTAGCCAAAGAGCTGGAGATGGAACCGGAAAAAGTCGAGTATGTCATCAAGATCAAGCAGGACATCACGAGTCTTGATGCCGGTGTGGGCCGCGACGGTGAAGAAGAAGATTCGACGCTGAGCGACTTTATCGAGGACGAAGACGGCACCACGCCGGAAGAATCGGCGACGAGTCAGCTCCTAAAAGAGCAGGTGCAATCAATCCTCTCGACTCTAAGCGAGCGCGAGCAGAAAATTGTGAAAATGCGCTTTGGCCTGGAAAACGGCAAGAGCCACACGCTCGAAGAAGTGGGCCAGGAGTTTGCCGTGACCCGTGAGCGCATCCGCCAGATCGAAGCCAAGGCGCTGGCGAAACTTCGCAAGCATAAAGACGCTAAGAAGCTGCACGAATACCTCGGGTAAAAAATTTAGCCAAAAGAAAACGGCCGGCCGGCCGGATTGGAAGCGGGCGCGTGAGCTCGCTTCTTTTCCGGTCAGTCGGCCGTTCTCTGTTTTTCACTTCCACTCGAGGGTAGCGTGTCCTTCGTTATTTACCACGATGGAGTAGTGACGGACGTCGAGAGGGTACAGTACCGCCTCGCCCAGAGAAGTGCCGCCGGGCGTTTCGATGTAGTCCTTCATGGTGAGGAAGACGAGGGCGGGGAGGGGGCCGTCGTTCTGGTTGACACTGACGTACCTGGCGGGTTCGCGGTACATCGGCCGGCCTTCCTTGCCGACATAGATCCAGTAAATCTTACTCATCTCATCTTGGAAGATGAGCACGTAGGCCCCATCGACACGATACTTCACTCTGTGAAGCCTCATGTAGGCGCGGTTAGGCGCCTTGGCAGGCTTGTCGACAGGGAAGCGGATGGCCCGAAGGACGTCCGGATCCGTGCACGGCCGGTAGGTTTCACCCCCGTACTGGAGGAGGTCTCCATTACGGAAAAACTCGCGGTTGTCGTGCGGCGAGTCGTCCTCCGCAATGGTGTAGCGGTAATGCGCGGTGTCGACCTGGCCGCTGTAGCTGGTGATCTCCACCGGCTCCATTCCTCCGGGCCAGGTACCGATGTGAATAGCTCCGGGTTCCAGCGGCAGCCGATTGAACTGCTCGGTGATGAGCTTGCCGCTGGCGCTCCTGAAAACGCGCACTGCTGCCATTACGAAAACTCCTTATGCTAGAAGGTTTTGGCCGGAAGTCTACCTACGAAAAATAAGCAGGCTTCCGGCCAAAAGAAAAACAGAGAACAAAGGTTCATCGGAGCAAAGACACTCAACGATGAGTAGATAATATAATATAAACACACTTAAGTCAATATTTAGTGGCACCATCCTCTCTGTAAAGAGAAAACGGCCGGCAGGCCGGGACGACGCGGGCGCTGAAAGCTCGCTTGCCCCGGACCATGCCGGCCGTTCTCTGTTCAGATCTTCTGGTAGAGCGTGGGGACTCCCTCGTTCCAGAGAACCGTGTAGCTGGGGAGGTTGAGCTCGGCGAGCCGCATCGGTCCCAGGCACGTCACGCCTTCCTTGCCCCGGGACAGCCAGCCGTCGTCGGTGCAAAGGTCGTATACGTTGTACTCGGTCGGGCGCTTCGACCTCTTCGGGTCGACCGAAATGTGCCGCATCGGCACGCCCGCGCCGCCCATGAAGACGTGGTAGCCGTCGTCCTGCCGGCTTCGCGTCATGAGGACGTACTGGCCGTCGGGAGTGTAGCCGATGTAGTCGA
>CAMLDM010000015.1 GCA_946479025.1 uncultured Candidatus Saccharibacteria bacterium
CCCTCGACACCCTGCTTAAGAGGCAGGTGCTCTAACCAGCTGAGCTACTGGCCCATAACTCTAAAGACTATACCAAATAGGGGTGAGAATGTAAATATCTAGTTTGGCTGGGGTTAGAACGAGCTGCTTTCAGAACTAAGCTGCTGGGCGTCGGCATCACCTGTGATACTCAGCTGGTCGAGGGCTTTTGAGGCTGTATCAAGATCGGCGGTCGACTTTACCTCCGGTGCTTCTTCCGAGACAGATTGCTGCTGTGAAGTATCCGCGGTTTTCTCCGCAGGCTTGTTTTGCGCTTTCCATGCGTTATATCCTGCATATCCCAGCGCGCCAATGATTACTACCACAACGACAACTATGATAACTTCTACGAGCGAGAAACCTTTGATTCTACTCATCACCATTACTCCTTCGCTCCGTCTGACGAGCTACTTCCCTGCACTGATTTAACCCCGACAATAAGACTTTTAACCGACGTGCGATATTCCTTCAACGCTGCCGCCTGCGCCTGTATTTCTGCTCTGAAAACGGCGACCATGCCTTTCGGATTTTCACCACCGCAGTTGAACTGCGTATCGGCCGCCTTTACTGCATTTACTGCCGCCTGGGCAGCTGCTTTCTTGGCAGCGACGTCGCTCGCCAGCTGATCATACGCAGAAAGGACCTTCCCCTTATTTTGGTAAAACGTCTCTACCCTGTTTGCAATAGTCGAAATAAAATCGATGCGCTTATCGCCGCGCTCTCCGGCACGTTTCATGATGGCAGTAATAACAGATTGCCGCTTCTCACAAAATTGAAGACGCATACCAGCTAAGCGATCTTTCTTTGCTGCGACCTTTTCGCGAGCACTCTTCAGTTCCAGCCTGACCGCCTCCATGTCGCGGCGTTCACTCCGCTGATGCAAATCTGAAGACTCTTTATTAACATCCGAAGATTCAACTTCGTTTTCATTCTCTTGTTCGTTGCTCTGGGCGGATGCAGACGACGGATCATCTTCACCGTCTTTTGCGTATACTGAAAGCGCCGTGCCACCTACCAGCGCAACCGTCAGTATCATGACCCCTATGACCATAATGTACTTGCTATATTTCATGCCTGATGCCCTTTACATAAAATGATATATTCTCAGCTTATGCTTAGAGATTGGGCTTGTCAATAAATTCTAGAGGTCATCTTTTTTGCTGGCGATGAACATGCCCCATTGGCGCACGAGGTGCAGAATAGTTTTAAGCGGCAGTTCGATCACCATATCGAGAATCATGGCTACCAAATTAATGCGGGCGTACTTTTCGCTCATCCAGCGGCCAACGACAACGAAGGGAATGTAGAGGAAGTCGCGCACAATCGATACACCATCCTGCTGGCCTTCAACCACCTCAAGCTCGCGGATCTGCCGCGAGAGACGGAAGCCAAGGAAGCTGGCGGTCGAGAGGAAGACGAAGAAAATAAGTAGGTGCAGCGGCGAGAACTCAAACTGAGAAACGAGCAGCCAAGCCACACCGCCGAAAATAAGGATGAAAAATAGCGCATACACGATATTGAACGCCAATCCGAAGCCTTTTTTGGAACGATGCGAAAGAGTCGCCTGACGGTTGTCGGCATAAAGCAGGTTGTCAATCGTGTCGGTTAGCGCGCGGGTGTTCGAACCGCTTGGCAGCCGCAACGTAAAACGCAGCAAAATCATGTAGATCGGCGGGAATAAAAGATTTATCTCAAGTGGCAGCCACACAATCGCGCCGGCAATCATGTAATCGTACGGCACTTCTACCGACACTCCGATCAAAACCTTAGTAATAATCAGGAAAATAACGCTTTTAACGATCCCTTTATTGATACGGGCATTAATGCGGGAATACTCGCTCTCAATTTGTGATTCGTAGGCCGATAGAAACTGCTCGCGCGACGCCAGCAGGCTGAGCGCGTTTTCTTCCTCATCGATAAGCCGCCACAAAATGCGAAGCGGCGCGCCGCGGCGATTAACTAGGCGGTAGAGCCGGTCGGTCGTGCTAGAGTCCAGCACACGGTCGATCATTTGGTTTGTATGCGTGTACGCGCTGGATTCCGGCGTCTGCTGATAACGACGCAAAAGTGCTGCACGGATCGTGGCAGGATCAGACTTGAGCAACGCCCGGTGCACGGCTACAAACAGCGCTATTTCAAAGTCGGAAACCGGCTTGCCAAATAATTTCTCCTGGTCGATCGTCTGCAAAAAGTGGTCATACGCAAACTGCAGGAAAACGTCACGCTTTAGGTCGACGCTGAGCAGCTGCTCTACTTCTACCGCAAGAACGTCCAACGTCCAGGCATCTTTCGAACGCCTGGAGTGCGCCGCATAATACTGCGCGGCGAGCGCGTCGATCTTATCAACCGTGGTCGTTGCGACCGTCTCGTTCTTCAGGTAGCCCGCAAGTGTCAGTTCAATAATCAGCTCTTCGCCCGCACTGCTCACGGTCTTTTTGTCGTGGGAAAGAAACGTGCGTTTATAAAAACGACGGATAGCGTGCTGAAGCAATACATGCTCTTCGGTGTACTCGGCCGCATTGCGAAGCTGCTCATACGCAAACGTCAGCGTTCGGCCCGCGCCCGTGACGTGGATTTTCTGTGTCCCATTTTGAGCGGTGGCAGCTGCGTCATTTTGCGCCGCCGCGCGGGAAAGCGCGTCAACAAATTGCTGGCCTATAGTATTAAGTGTATTCATATAATAAAAATCGATCTGGTACACCCGGCAAGATTCGAACTTGCGACACCTGGTTCCGAAGACCAGTGCTCTAATCCGCTGAGCTACGGGTGCAAACTTGGCTCAGTCAATTATAGCAGTTTACAGGTATAATTCTATAGCTGCGCGTCTTTCTCCGATGCATTCTCCTTCATAAGCACCAGAGCAAGTGCAGCGAACATCAGCCCAAGATCGCGGAAACTAATTGGCAGAAGGCTGACATTCGAAACGATAATTCCCAGTAGCATAAGAGCGGCGATCAGGCCGGCAAGCCGAACGTACACGCCGCTTAACAGCCACATCGCAAGAATTACCTCGACCACCGAAAAAACCATCAAGAGCGTTCTGGCGGGCAAAATGTCCCGAACAAATTGCGGCAAATATCCTATCCAATCATTCGGACTGAGAAACGACGATACCGCGGCGTAAATAAAAACAGCGGCAAGGCCAAGCCTCAGCAGCAGCTGCGCCCTATTACTATAAGAATCAAGAAACGTTTCCACCCTGGCTATGCCGTTTTTCATACGAATCTCCTTCATTGACATAATATCATAATGAGAAGATAATAGCCGTAAGCATAATACAAGGAGGTGAGTATGAGCAGTAAGAAACGTATCGTTCTGGCGATTATCGCGGTTGCCGTCATAATTGCGGGAGCTGTCGTGTATACAATTCTCGCAGCGAACAACACGGCCGCGCCGGAATCGACGAACGCAAATAACGGAAAAAATGACGACTCTTCCGTTGCCTCTGTCATCACCTATAACGGTACATCGTTCTCGCTTTCTGCCAGTACGGTTAAATCTGGCTCGCAGGTCAAGATCGTCAATGACTCATCGGAAGATCTTGATTTTGGCTCCGATCCGCACCCGACCCACACCGACAACCCCGAGCTCAATGCGCAGGAAATTCCACAGCACGGAAGCAAAACCATCACGCTTACCAAAAAAGGCCACTGGGGCTTCCACAACCACTTCGACCCGTCGCAACACGGCAACATTACCGTAGAATAGTTCTTAAAATATTCCTAGTGCTTGCGTTTCACACCTGGCTCATATACATTTAGCTAAAGTAAATGCATTGACGCTTTTGGGAGGCGTAGGAGGATTTTAAGGATGAAAATAAATAGCAAATATCTTATCGCGGGGCTTGTTCTCGTAGGTGTGGCGGCGCTCAGCCTAACACACATGAGCACCACCAAAGCCGACGAGTGTACGGTAAGTGATACGTTAGTTAACAGTTGCCGGCCATGGTTCGGCGCAACCATTGGCGGCTACCCGCAAACAGGCAGCGACAGCGCCAGCCAGTACGCTTATGGTGAGCAACGGCTCAACAACCCGACAGTCCTGACCGACCCGTCCACAGCGACGACAATCACAAATCAATACGATCTCATTCACCGCTACCATTCGCCAACTCAAACATCCTTTGACGCAAACGAAACATCATACTACAATCGCGCCAACACCTACCTTTACATCAACTGGAAGCCGGACACCAACTGGGCAAACGCGGCCGGCGGCAATGCAACGGTCGATGCGCGCATCGACACCATGGCCGACAGCATTAAAGCGCTCGGCGACAAGAAAATCTTCCTGACCGTCTTCCACGAGCCGGAAAACGACGTTTCAAGTGACAATTGCACTACCAACGGCGGAAGCGCCGCAGCTGGAAGTCCGACCGATTACGTGAACATGTGGCATAACGTCCGCGCCCGCTTCGATGCAAAGGGCGTGGCAAATGTCGTTTGGACCATGAACTACATGGGCTACCAAAGCTGGAACTGCCTCGTTCCACTTCTATGGCCGGGTAACAGCTACGTCGATTGGATCACGTACGACCCATATGGCGGCGGCTCACACACATCGACCCTCTTCGACGAGTCCGTCAGTCCATTCTATAACTATCTTTCACAGACCAGCGACGCCGCACACGACTATCTCTCAAAGCCATGGGGTCTCGCGGAACACGGTGCGTGGGCAAACAGTGGCACCACGCAAGCCGGCGCTATTGATTACTGGAATCAGGCGAAAAACGCTATCGTAAACAACACTTATCCGAAGCTTAAAATGTTCATGACATTCGATACGAACGTTAATGGCAGCAGCCAGGTTGGTATGGATTTCAGCGGCCAACCAAGCATCGACGAGCAAACTGCGTATAACAACTTCGCCGCAAGTATCTTCAATACGACCGTCACGCCGCCCGCTCCGGAGCTTCCTACTATAAACTCGGTTACACCAAACAGTGGCACGATCTCAAACACCGGAACGTTCGCCGTCGATACAAACAGCGTCGTTACATCTGTTGCTATGAAAGTTGACGGCCAGACAATCGCCACCGACAGCAGCGCACCGTTCAGCTTCTCGCTTGACACGAACGCTTATCTCAACGGCACGCACACGTTTACCTTCACTGCATCAGACGACTTAGGTAATTCCGCCACGTCAACAAACACATATTCCTTCCTGAATACGCCAATTATCTACTCGGTAACACCAAACGGAGGCACGATCTCAGGGACAAAAACCTTCACGATGAGTACGAATAAAGAGGTAACCTCGGTAACACTGCGCGTTGACAACAAGTGGGTTGCAACCGACTCCAGCGCGCCGTGGTCATTAAACCTCAATACGAAAAACTACAAGAACGGCACGCACCAAATCGGCTTCAAAGCATGGGATGACAACGGCAAATACGCCGACAAAATCATTACGTTTACCATCAAGAACTAGACGTTACAGCCACTAAAAAAAGACCAGCACTGCTGGTCTTTTAAAATCATCACCGCTTATGACAACTCAGATGCCGTGACGAGACTTTTCCTCTTCATCTTTAGCATACTCCGCAACCCGTTGCCTGTAAGCTGGTACTGTTTCCCCAGACTCAAGATACTCCTCCAAGCTCATAAATAAATATTCCAGGCCCTCATTGCCAAGCTTAATCGCCTCTTTTTGCTCGGCCGGCAACTTTACAACCGGGAAATACTCACACATACGAAATTCAACGCCTGTTTTTTCATCGCGGGTCACCTCAAAATCGTAGTGATAGACCGTCACTACGTCTTCAGGCCGAACGCCGAGTCCAAATTCTTCGTTGACCTCACGCTGAAATGTCTGGAATGGCGTCTCGCCCGTTTCTCTTCCGCCACCAGGCAAATCAATGGCAAGCGGATAAATGCGCGTGTTTGTGTCTCTCCGGTAAACCAGCAGCCTGTCCCCGATAAAAACCAACCCCTTTGCCCCGTCAGTCACTTCGTCTTTAGTAAAAAATAAGTTTCTATCTGTAGAGTTCTTCATGTTTTTCAAAATTAAATCATGGTACGCGCGAAGGGATTCGAACCCCCGGCCTTTGGTACCGGAAACCAACGCTCTATCCAGCTGAGCTACGCGCGCATACTCCCACATTATAGTATAATTTTTTCCACCTGCGGTATAATCAGAACAAATGGACGTTCACACTAACATTCCCCTGAAAAAATATACGACCATGCGCCTCGGCGGTAATGCCCGGTTCATGACGGAAGCACATTCGCCGGAGGAAATCGCCGAGGCTTGCCGTAATGCCAAAGCGCAGAATCTGCCGATTTTCATTCTTGGTGGCGGCAGTAATGTTATCGTCCACGACGAAGGATTCGCCGGCATCGTCATCCGCAACCGAATTGCCGGGTTTGAGGTAGTAGCTGACGAACCCGGCCAAACGACACTGAAAATCGGCGCGGGCGAAAACTGGGACAGCGTCGTAAAGCGCACGGTCGATATGAACCTCTCCGGCATTGAGGCCATGTCCGCCATTCCGGGCACAGCCGGCGCAGCCCCGGTACAGAACGTGGGGGCGTACGGCCAGGAAATTGCGGATACGCTCGTGTCACTTGAAGCCTACGATATCCAAAACGACCAGTTCGTAATGCTTCAAAGCGCCGATTGTGGTTTTTCATACCGTCACAGCATATTCCGAGGCGATGCGGCCGGCCGCTTTGTTATCACCAGCATTACCATCCGCCTCTACAAAGACGCGCCGCAGCCACCTTTTTACAAAGCCGTCCAAGATTACTTCGACGAGCATTCCATCACGCTTTACACGCCGCAGGCAATCCGTGACGCCGTCATTGAAATCCGCAAAAACAAGCTCCCAGACCCGGAAATAACGCCGAACACCGGCTCATTTTTCAAAAACGCCATAGTAGAGGATTGGCAGCTCACCGACCTCAAAAAAGACTATCCGGATATTCCCACCTACGATATGCCCGATGGCCGTTATAAAGTGCCTACCGGCTGGCTGATCGAACAGGTAGGCTATAAAGGCAAAACACTACATGGCATGCGCGTCCACGACAAAAACGCGCTTGTCCTTATTAACGAATCAGCGCAAAATTACGCCGACCTGGAGGCGGCAAGAGATGAGATTATCGGTGCTGTCCGTGACAAGTTCCGCATCACCATCGAGCAAGAACCGCTCGAGATCTGACCCTCTTGCACTGAGGCGCCAAAACTCTTATGCTTAGTACATGAAACGCGGTGCCGGTTTTACTCTCATAGAACTGCTTATTACTATTAGTATTATGGTCGTTCTTCTGGGGCTTGTGGTCGTGTCTCTTCGCACCAACCAAATGCATGCCAGAGACGAAGAGCGCAAAACCGACATTGAAAACATCGCCCGCGGGCTTGAACGACGCTACACTGATGGCAACCCGAAGGCGACAGCCACTTTTATCAAACAAGGCGAATATCCGGGCGTGAAAGAAATGCTCCACATCGAAGGTGCATCCGACCCCGACATAACACCAAACCCTCCTGTCGGCGGCTATGTTCCGGAGGCGCTTCCCGGTGTTTCAATAGACAATATCATTCCACCGGGCGGCGGCGAGTTCGACAAACTGAAACTCATTTGCGTGTGGGCCTGCCAACCGGCCGAAACCCAAAGCGTCGTCGACTCCATGACTCTCACCAGCACCTACGTTTACGAACCAATCACGCGCGACGGCGCTATCTGTTTCACCGACAACTGCTCCAGGTTTAACTTATATTACCGCACCGAGGCTGACAATGTACTACATAAAGTAATGAGTAAGCACCAATGATGCGCCCACACGATACTCAATCCGGCTTTTCCGCGATCGAGCTCCTTATTACACTTTTCGTTGCGGCGGCGTTTATTGCAGCGGGGTATCAGCTTTACACGGTAATCTTACGAAACAGCGCCGATACGCAGCAGCGCACGACGGCGAACGACATCGCCTACGACATCCTCCGGCGTTACGCGCCCCAGGCGGCAACCCCGTGCAGCACTAGCCCCCCGCTCTCGCCGGCACCGGCCCTTCCGGCAAATAGCGGCCTCTCAAACGCTTCGCTCACCTATCAATTTTCCTGCCCCTACGGGACAATCAACGTATCCAAACTCACGGTTTCCGTAAAATACGGCACGCCGCAGCAGGAGGTGATCCATGCGATCTATGCTGGCACGAATTAGCAAGAGGCGAACGGCCGGCTTCACGCTGGTTGAGATGCTTATTATTGCACCGATCATTCTCATTCTAGTAAGTACATTTATCGCCTTAATGATTTCCATGGTCGGTGACGTGCTGCAGTCGCGCGACAAAAATGTACTGATGTACGACGCGCAAAATGCGCTCGTTCGCATAGAGCAGGACGCGCGCCTTAGCAGCAAATTCCTTTCAACCACCGGCACGCTCTCCTCACCTCAAGGCAGCGACAATAACTTCACGGGCACGGCCGGGTTTTCAAGCGCCAGCAACACACTCATTCTCAGCGAACCGGCCACCGACGAAGACGCCCTGAGCCCAACCCGCTCGCTCATCTATTACGCCTATCAGCCAAATGCCTGCACCAGCACGCAAAAAACCTTCAACCGCGTGTTCACTATACAGGTCGTTTATTTCATCAACAACGGCTCGCTGTGGCGGCGTACCATCGTCCCGGACTGGAACCTCAATTCTAGCCCCGACGCAAACACCATCTGCGACACAGTATCATCCACTCACCGCCCATGGGCACAAAATACGTGCAGTATCGGCCACACTGCTTCACGTTGCGAAACCAACGACGAAGAAATTCTTAAAAATATCAGCTCGTTATCTGTGAAATACTTCGCTAACCCTGCCGATACTACTGATATCGGCGCGGCAAATGCCGAGCAAGCTACCGCTATCGAGGCCACTATTACCAGCACAAAAACGACCGCCGGCCGCTCCTTCACTACCAGCGATTCGCTGCGCGCCACCAAAATCAACAGTCTCGACACCGACGTTCCGCCACCGGACACGCCTCAGATCACCCACACCTTCCCGCAGCCCGACAAGGCCGTCTTCAGCTGGCCTGCAGTCAGTACGGCCGCAACCTACAGTATTTCATATAATATCAACGGCGGCTCTTGGGTAAACTCAACCGTGCCGAACACGACTACCTCGCTTACCGTAGACGCCTACCGCGGCGATACTATCACAGTAAAAGTCACGGCGAACGGCGGCGCCCAGTCATCGGGCACGGGCACCGACACTGCTACGATCGATCTCTGGACCAACATTGGCTTGCAGGCTGGCTGGAGTAACTACGACTCTACTACTTATGAAACGGCTCAGTACACTAAAGCCCCCGATGGTACGGTTTTCCTTAAGGGTACCATTAAAGGAGGGACTACCTCCCAAGGTACCACCATTGGCACGCTGCCCACAGGATACCGTCCCGCCGGCAAGCTGGTATTTCCCGTAAATGCCGCTTCAAATACCGCTGGCCGCGTTGACATAGATGCAAGTGGCAACATCATCATCTACAGCGTCGGAGGTAATAGCTACCTCTCACTGGATGGCATCGCCTTCCTCCCTAGCACCGCCTCCTACACCTGGAATGACATGCCATTTTACAACGGCTGGTCAAGCTACGGCAGCGGATACGAATCGGTACACTTTACAAAAGACAATATAGGCCGCGTGCACGTTCAGGGCTTGGCCCGGGCCGGCACCACCACATCAAATACAACCATCGGCCAGCTACAAGATGTAGACCCCAGTTACGCACCCCCTTCCACCCTTCACTTTGCAGCCGGCTATTCTTCCTATAGCGAATTTTGGTTTTGGTATAGTGGCTCACTCGTTAAACGGGGCTCCCAAACGGCCGGTTATATGGGGCTCCAGGCCATTTATTATCCAGGATCACTCGGCTCCTGGACCAATCTCACGCCCCAGGGCGGATGGGCAAACTACGGAGGCTCCTACCCTACTCTTCAATACACCAAAGCTTCCGACAAAATCGTAACCGTACGCGGGCTAGTGCAAGGCGGATCTACTACAGATAACACCGTCATTGCCACGCTGCCAGCAGGCTATCGTCCTCCTAGCGCCCGAGAAATCTTTATTGTGCCTTCAGGGGATAATTACGGCCGTCTCGATATAGACTCGAGCGGCAACATCCGCTTCCGTACGGGAAGCAGCAGCTGGATCGCCGTCAACCTTTCATTCATCGTAAATTAACGCTTGTGCTTACTTTTCAACGGGTGTATCATAGGAACATATAACTAACGAAAAATTAGGGGGCGAGTTATAATGACTCTCAACAATATTAAAACAATGAAGAAAGAACGCGGTTTCACCATCGTCGAGCTCTTGATCGTCATCGTTGTGATCGCTATCTTGGCGGCCATCGTGATTGTCGCTTATAACGGAGTGCAGAATAAGGCGAAGACAACTCGCGCACAATCAAATGCACAAAGCGTAGCTCAGAAAGCAGAGGCATATAACGCTGACCCATCTCACAGCGGATACCCTTCAACTTCTGCCGATTTCGGTACAGATAGCAGTACAACCTGGTTTGTCCCAACCACCATTAGCTTTACGGCTGCCAATACGACCAAGCCAACTTCATCGAACGGTCAGACTACTGTAGAATATACAAAATGCGTTAAGACTGGCGGCACACTTGGCACGGATCCCGTTATCGGTGCAAAAATTTACTACTACGACTTCTCAAACGGAAACTCAACTAGTTACATTACGGCTGGTGAAACCGGTGGTGTTTGCGATACTCCATCGTAAGACAGTTGGCTAGAATCAGCTTAAAAGGGTCGCGACATTGCGACCCTTTTATATAAGAGAGCTTCGTTCTAGCAAAAAAGTGAACGAGCCCTGGCTAGAAATCTCAATTTACACATTTAACTACCTAGCGATCGCTCGGTAGCGGGAATTGCTGCACGAATGCCTTCACTTCTTCACGAAGTGCCGCAAGCTTTTCTTCATCCTCGCGTGCGTCGATCGCCTGCTTCATCCACTCGGCGATTTGCGCCATATGTTCTTCTTTCAGGCCACGGGTGGTAATAGCCGGGGTACCGAGGCGAATGCCACTTGGCCTAAATGGCGGCAGCGGATCATCGGCAACACTGTTGGCGTTTAGCGTGAGGCCGATCTTATCAAGCGCGATCTCGGCTATCTTGCCGTCGAACCCGAAGCTTTTGTAAATATCTGCCAAAATGAGGTGGTTACTCGTGCCGCCGGTTACCAGCTGAAAGCCGCGCTTTTGCATTTCATCCGCCAGTGCTGCCGCGTTTTTCATGATTTGCGCCGCGTATTCTTTAAACTCCGGCTTTAGCGCTTCGCCGAATGCAACGGCCTTTGCCGCAATCACGTGCACATGTGGGCCACCCTGCATACCCGGGAAGATTGAGCGGTCAATGAGCGTTGGAATGTTCTCGAGCGTTTTTTCTGGCTTTTTCAGCGGATTGCCCACGATTCCCTTTGAGAGAATCAGCCCGCCACGTGGGCCACGCAGCGTTTTGTGCGTAGTGGTCGTAATAACATGGAAGCCGTAATCGAACGGATTTTTAGCAACACCACCCACGATCAGCCCGGCAATGTGCGCCATGTCCGCCATCAGGAGTGCGCCGACTTCCTTGCCGATGGCCGCAAATTTTTCGTAATCCAGCTCGCGCGGGTAAGCGGAAAAGCCCGCTAAGATAATTTTTGGTTTGTGTTCGAGCGCCAGCACGCGCAATTCATCATAGTCGATCTCGCCGGTTGCAGGATCTTTCATTTTATATCGTACGAAGTTATACAACTGCGCGCTGCGTGTCACCGGCGCGCCGTGCGTAAGGTGACCACCATGAGAAAGATCCATCGCAAGCACTGTGTCACCCGGCTCCAGCCACGCGCTATACACGGCTTCATTTGCAGGTGCGCCGGAGTGCGGCTGGACGTTGGCGTGATCGGCCTTGAACAGCTCTTTTGCGCGGTCGATGGCCAGCTGCTCTACTTGGTCGGTGAACTCCTGACCACCGTAATAGCGTTTGCCCGGGTAGCCTTCAGAGTATTTGTTCGTAAAAATGCTGCCAAGCGCATCCAGCACGTCGCGCGATACGTAGTTCTCACTTGGGATCAGCTCCAATCCGTCGCGTTCACGCTGTTCTTCACCTGCTATTAAATCGGCAATTTTCGTGTCTGTCATGGCATTTCCCTCTTATTTGTATTTATTATATCACCTATTGCGTTTATATCGTATGTGATATACTTATTGAATGAACACCGATGACTACAAAATGAAAATTGGAGCACTCATCCAAGAAGCCCGCACCGGCCGCGGCCTCACGCAAACGGAACTAGCCAAAGAACTCGGCACGAGCCAGAGCGCCGTTAACCGTATTGAAAAAGGCGGACAAAACATCAGCCTCGAGATGATCGCGCGCATCAGCGAAGTGCTCTCGAGTAACATCGTTACGCTGAACCAAAGTGGAAAAATCAATTTCCGCGTTCGAGGCGGCAAGCAGCTTTCAGGCGAAATCGAAGTAAAAACCAGCAAAAACGCGGCCGTCGGACTACTCTGCGCCTCGCTACTTAATAAAGGCAAGACCACGCTGCGCCGCGTCGCCCGTATTGAGGAAGTTAACCGCATCATTGAAGTATTGAATAGCATAGGCGTCAAAACCCGCTGGATCGGTGACAACGGCGACCTGGAAATTACGCCCCCAAAACGCCTTGAACTCGAGAAGATGGACGTCGCCGCAGCCAAGCGCACACGCACGGTCATTATGTTCCTCGGCCCGCTACTTCACCAGTACGACGATTTCAAATTACCCTTCGCCGGCGGCTGCAATCTCGGCACGCGCACCGTTGAACCGCACATGGTCGGCCTGGCACCGTTCGGTCTGAACGTCGAGGCAAAGCCCGGCACCGATTATTACCACGCTACCGTAAAAGAAAAGAAAATCGAGCGCACAATTCTTCTGACTGAGCGCGGCGACACCGTCACCGAAAACGTCATCATGGCAGCCGCGCTGTACGACGGCACTACAACCATCCGCAACGCCAGCCCGAACTACATGGTGCAGGACGTTTGCTTCTTCTTGAAAAAACTCGGCGTTGAGGTTAAGGGCATTGGCACCACAACGTTAGTAATTACCGGCAAGAAAAAAATCAACCAAGATGTAGAATACTACCCGAGCGAAGACCCTATCGAGGCCATGAGCCTGATTGCCGCCGGCATCGTAACCGATTCTGAAATTACCGTAAAGCGCGCGCCGATCGAATTTATCGAGCTGGAACTCGCCATCCTTACCGGTATGGGTCTGCAATACGAAATGACTGAGGAGTACAAGGCGCGAAACGGCCACAGCCGGCTCGTGGACATCACACTGAAACACTCCACTCTGCACGCACCAAAAGACAAACTCCACAGCATGCCATTCCCTGGCGTTAACATGGACAACCTGCCGTTCATGGGGCTGATTGCCACGGTTGCGCACGGCCGCACGCTTGTGCATGACTGGAGCTATGAAAACCGCGCGATTTACTTTACCGAGCTTTCCAAACTCAACGCCAAGATCGAAATGGTCGATCCGCACCGTGTGTACATTACCGGGCCAACAAAATGGAAGCCGGCCGATATAGTTGCACCGCCCGCACTGCGACCTTCCGTTGTGATCTTGCTTGCCATGCTCGCCGCCCCAGGCCAATCCATCCTGCGCGACATCTATTCGATCAATCGCGGCTACGAAGACCTGGCTACCCGCCTCAACGGCCTCGGCGCCGAGATCGAAACTATCCGCGAAATCTAGCAGCCCCTCCGAGCTTGATATCTTGGAGTTAGATGTTAGAATATTTTACAGGCTTTATGCCTGACGCTTTAACATCGCCTACGCACCATCATCCTGCAGCATCCCCTTCATGAAAGGAGGAGGCCTCATGACCTCCGAAACCAGGATCATGACCTTGCCCAAAGAGCGCCGAATCGGCCTCGACGCCGGGGGGACGAACCTCACGGCAGTAGACGGCCTGACCGGTGAGATCACCACGCTCGACGAGGAGTTTTCCTCGATGGACGAGGTGCTCGACCACCTGCTGGCGCGATTCCCGGGCACGACACATGTCTACATCGGCGGTGCCGGCGTCGTCAACGCCGACGGCACCATCAAGTTCACCAACCGCAAATCGTGGCCGGCGTTCGACTCACATCGTTACGCCGCCTGGTGTTGTGTCACGATCGGCCTCGGCAACGACATGGAGCCGAAGCTGGCCGGTCTGGCAGACGCCAAGGTCACCGTCGTGAGGCCTGGCACCGTCAAGGCGGGCGACCCCACCGTGGTCGTGACCGTCAGCACCGGCGACGGCAACGCGGCACTGGTGAATGGCACCGTCGCGAGGTCGGAGGGCGGCCACACCACATGGCAGCCCATGACCGAGCTCGAGGATGCCATCCTGCGATGCCTGCGCCGGTCCGAGAACCGAAAACTGTTCTCCGTCGAGGACATCCTCGGTGGACGGCACATGCAGCACCTGTACATGGCCCTCTGGGAGGTCAGCAAGCAGCGGCCTACCAGGGAGTTCGACGCCACGGTTCAGCGGTACATCGACGCCAAGAAAGACATCGGCCCGCTGATCACGGCCGGCGCGCTTCACGGCGACGCCTTCTGCGAACAGTTCATGGAGGTCTACGGCCACATCCTGGGTCAGTGGCTGCGCAACCTGGCGGTCATCTACGTGTCCACCGGCGGGATCTACCTGACCGGCGGCGTGATGACACCAGAGGTAACGCGCTATCTCTTCCAGAAGGGCGCGCTGCTGGAGGCATTCTTCGGCAACCCCGCCCACGACGAACTCCTCTGGGACATGCCCATCTTCCGGGTCGACGACCCCCTGCTGGGTGCGAAGGGAGCACTCGCCCTGGCGAGGCAGATGTAGAACGAAGCGTCGGGGTGCGGCCGCGAGGTCGCGCCCCTTCGTTCATGATTGGCTTTATGCTTTTTGAACAACCAACACTGTGATACAATTATTTAGTATTTGGCGAGTGTAGCTCATCCGGTTAGAGCGTCGGGTTGTGGTTCCGAAGGTAGTGGGTTCGATCCCCATCACTCGCCCCAAGAAATTATGCAAGAGACTTTTTCTGAAAGTCTCTTTTGTTTTGCGTTTCAATACAATTTATTAGGTAAAACTTACCGATACGGATCGTAACCACGGGCAGGCGGCTCTACAAACCTCGGCTCCTTAGGCGCGGACTGCGCGCCGGACGAATCAGGTGACACAGGCCTGTCCCCCGAACCAAAACTACGCATATGCCGCTGATTGCGCAGATGACTGCCGCCATATGCCACATGTGAATCTCTATATCGTCCGATAATCTGCCGATTCTTTTCTATCCGCTGACGCTGCTGAAATGTTTGCGCACTCACGACGCCCATCGAGTCTCCGCTGGCCGCCCGGGCATAGCCGCTGGTATGAAACGGCGCCTGCTGATTATTGATAAATCTATCAAACTTCATGGTTATGGTTTATATTATACGCCATAACCTGGTATAATTTGTAGGCACGCGGGTGTAGTACAGTGGCTAGTATGCAAGCCTTCCAAGCTCGAGACGGGAGTTCGATTCTCCCCACCCGCACCACAGACGAATCAAAATTGACGCCAGAGCTTTCTGGCGCCTTTTTATTGCAAAACTATTTCTCTTCAATAATTTTTTCTACACGCTTCAAAGCAGCGACTGCCTGGTCGTAGCTTGCCCGTACGTGCGCAAGAATAACTTCAGGAGCTCCAATATCTTCGAGGCGTTGGAGCCGCGCACCTAATGATTGCACCTGCCCGAGCATTTTGTTTGCATATTCATTGAGCCACGCAGTCGACTCACGCCCGTTAAGCGGTATATCCGGACGCATTTCAAGACTAAAATGATGCGTAGTATCTGAAATCACAGCCGCAACCTCAGGCGCGTCCTTTGCAATCATAAAACCTTCCGAGTCAATATATTCAATAACTTCATCAGCAAATGTTTTACCAAGCGCGAGGCTAAACTTCGTGGGCTTTTCCTTGAGCGTTCCCACGTGTCGAGTCCGCGCGGCAAGATCTGCGGCGTAGTCCGCAACAACGCCCTCTACCGGGACGGTCTTGCGTAAATCAAGCGCGTGGTCAATGACGGTAGTGCCAATCGTCGCCGCAACAGCAGCATAGTGGTCATGAACATCTTGCGGTCTTTGACGCATAGTAAGATGCTCTTTCATAAAATCAACGTCCCCTTCATGGAGAGTCCGTACCTTGAGCTCTTGCCTGCGGATAGCGTCCTCTTCAATATCTGTGCGAACAAGACGTTTAACAACATGCAGACTCAGCGCATTAAGCGGCTTGCCGATGTAGGCATCGGGAGGGCTGCCGTCAAACTGCTTCTCATACGCAGCAACAAAAGCCTCGCGCGATTTCGTATTGAAATCAACAAGCATCTCTTGGTTTGTATCAAGCCCATCTCGCCGTGGCATATAATATTACTGTAAAACTTTTATTCTGAAGGTGCAACTGCAAGGCGCACTCATAAAATATAACTTGATACTCCCTGAGAGTATTTTGCTATAATAATCAGTAATGCCCCGGTAGCTCAGTGGATAGAGCAAGAGACTTCTAAGCTTTTGGCCGTTGGTTCGATTCCAACCCGGGGTACCA
>CAMLDM010000016.1 GCA_946479025.1 uncultured Candidatus Saccharibacteria bacterium
AAAAACCGCGAACTGTGGCCGATACATGAACGTATCCATGAACTTGTTGGGAATTTCGATAAGGTTACTTTTACGCACGTGCGTCGAGAATTCAACCAGTTGGCTGACGGTATGGTTAATAAGATCCTCAACGCTCACGAGCAAGAATAGGGTATAATGTAAAAAGGCAGTTCGTTAGACGATCGCTTGGGCGTCTTTTGGTCAAGCGAAGGCGGCCGTCGGTGACTTCATAAAAAGTACATAGTTATGTTCACCGACTATCGCTTATCAAAAGACGCCCAAGAGGAAAGTCCGGGCAGCATAGGACATGACAGTCGTTAACGACGACCGGAGGAAACTCTAGGGAAAGTGCCACAGAAACGATACCGCCTTCTTTTGGAGGTAAGGGTGAAAGGAGTGGGGTAAGAGCCCACAGCGACGCATGGTGACATGCGGAGGAGGTAAACCCTGTCAGCTGCAAGGAGATCTACAATGAAGGACGGTCCGTCTTGTAGGTCGCTATCCGCTCGATCCCTTGGGCAACTGAGGGGCTAGATAGATGATCGTCCACGACAGAACCCGGCTTACCGACGGGCTGCCAACTAAAAATACCGCTCAGCGAGCGGTATTTTTAGTGTAAGGAGTGACGAAATTAAGCTTTTGTGGCGCTCTTTACGATCTGCTCAAAAGCTTTCGGCTCGTTTACAGCTAGCTCTGAAAGGACTTTGCGGTCGAGCTCAATGTTTGCAGCCTTGAGGCTGGCGATAAGCTTACCGTAAGTAGTGCCGTTCTCGCGCGCAGCAGCGTTGATACGGGTGATCCAAAGTCCGCGAAGATCACGCTTCTTGTTGCGGCGGTCGCGGTACGCGTACTGTAGCGCACGAATTACTGCTTGCTTAGCAAGACGGTAAGAGCGTGTGCGATTGTGTTGCATACCCTTGGCTAATTTTAGAACTTTTTTGTGCTTTGCACGTGCGGTGACGCCTCGTTTTACTCGCATACTATACTCCTAGGGCTCGTTTAACGTTTTTAGCCATGCCTCCGGTAATAGTGGCAGTGGTGTTGATTGCGCGCTTACGGCTTTTGCTCTTTTTAGCGAGCATGTGACCGCCAAATGCGCGGCGGCGGGTCAGTTTACCTGTGTTGGTAAGCTTTACGCGCTTAGCGGTACCTTTGTGGGTCTTTAACTTTGGCATTATTTACTCCTTACTACTATGCTCAGATTGCGACCAGCCATCTGAGGCTTTTGCTCTAGTATTGCATCGTCCTCTAGGAGCGCAATAATCTTGTCAATCATTTCGTACCCAAGTTCCTTGTGGGCCATTTCTCGCCCGCGGTAGAAAATCTGGATTCGTACCTTGTGTCCGGCTGCCAGGAAGCCTCGGATCTTGCGTAGCTTGATTTCGAGGTCGCCGGAACCGATCTTGAGTCCGAAGCGCATTTGCTTCAACTCGCTCGCTTTGCTGCTCCTGCGGTTCTTCTGCGCTTCTTTCATTTTCTGGTATTGGTATTTACCCCAGTCCACGATCTTAGCTACAGGCGGCGTTGCATTCGGTGATATCTCAACGAGGTCGACACCCGCTTCCTCGGCCGCCTTGAGCGCATCGCTGCGACTCATGATGCCGAGTTGCTCTCCATCTGAGCCGATGACTCGCAGTTCATTTGCTCGGATTGCCTCGTTGATACGAATTGATTGGTTGATTATTGATCTCCTATAGAGTCTGCTAATTTTTGAGCGTTACTCGTTGACTATTCTATCAGATACGCCACCGCTGTTCAAGTACTTTGTCGATATTGAAGCGCTTCGCTCACGTGGTGCGGCTCAATGTCGGGTGAGCTTTCTAGATCGGCGATAGTGCGGGCAACTTTGATAACTTTGAAGTAGCTGCGAGCGCTTAGGTTGAGCCGGTCCGTGGCGGTTTCGAGGAGCTGGCGAACGGCGGGGGAGAGTGCTAAGTACTTTTTGATCTCGGGATTTGTAAGGTGACTGTTGTTTTTTGTACTCGAATTATATCTGTTAAGCTGACAATCAGTCGCTTTATTTATCATGCTTACGGCTGATAAGTGTTGCTTTTTAGTCATCGAAGATTGGCTGAGAAGGGCGCTATTAGGTACTCGTGATACGGATATCACCATGTCAATCCGATCAAGCATCGGACCGGAAAGCCGCTTTTGGTAGGCGAGTATCTGCGTCGAGCTACAACTGCATTCACGTGTCTCATCCCCGTAGAATCCACAAGGGCAGGGGTTCATGGTGGCGACTAACATAAAATCTGCCGGATATGAGACGTGGCCACCGGCTCGGCTGATAGCAACGACTTTGTCTTCAAGTGGTTGACGGAGTGATTCCAGTGTTGATCGGGGATATTCAGGAATTTCATCGAGAAACAGTACCCCAAGGTGAGCAAGGCTGATTTCTCCCGGTTTTGGCCGGGTGCCACCACCGATAAGTGCCGTTCGACTTGCAGTGTGGTGAGGCGACCGGAAAGGTCGAGAGGTTATTACACCATCTATCGTCTCACCGGCAAGGCTGTGAAGCTTGGTGACGGCAATCTGCTCTTCGGCAGAAAGAGGGGGGAGAAGGGCGGCGAGTGTTCTTGCGAGCATGGTTTTGCCTGCGCCAGGCGAGCCGGTAAAGAGGATGTTATGGTGGCCTGCGGCTGCAATGATCAATGCGCGCTTGGCTTGCTCCTGGCCGTGAATGTCATCAAGGCTAGGGGTGCTATCAGATACAGGCTTTGCCTCGCGCATCTTTTTGGGAGTGCGAGGCATGAGAAGCGACTCTTTCTTCAAGTGAAGGTATATGTCTTTGAGGGACCGTACGCCAATAATATCGATACCGTCCACCAGGCTTGCTTGTTCGATATTTTCTTCGGGGAGGTACACGCTGGCAAAACCGGTCTTTTTTGCCACCTCTGCAATAGTGATTGCGCCCTTTATCGGGCGTAACTTGCCGTCGAGGGCGAGCTCACCTGCGAATGCAGCGTTTTCCAGTTCTGATTGGCGTAGTTGGCCGCTACTAACGAGAATCGTCAGGGCGATCGGCAGGTCGTAGTGAGTGCCGTCTTTTGGCAGTTCTGCCGGTGCTAAGTTAATAGTGATCCGTTTTGCTGGATATTCCAAAAGAGAGTTCGTGATTGCACTCTTTACACGCTCCTTTGCCTCGTCGATTGCCTTATTGCCCATACCGACAATTTGGAGCGCTGGCAAACCTTTGGTTGTATCACTTTCCACTTCTATTAGATGGCCATCAAACCCAATAGGAGCCACCGAAAAAACTTTCGCAACCGCCGTCATATTGCTTGTAGTTAACCACAAGTGGAATTTGCCTGCAAATAATGCTATAATAAGCCTATTCATGTTGGGGCTGAATTTAGCTTTCGACGAAGGGAATTTAACAGATTATTTTGCGAGCCGCCTATACACGTACGTATATTTTTAATTGCAACTAAACTTGCTAAGACAGTTAAGGCTGTTCCTGCAGTATTTGCGCAAGCATTTGCTCCAGCACGCCTTGCTGTCAACCTCGCCTAATTTAGACGGGCATCCTGCATTAGCAGGTGACATAGTGATGCGGGGTGTTATATATCATGTCACTTACTTTCGTTATGGTGCAGCGGCCTGGCGAAGGGAAATTTTACCGCGCGACGTTTTGGATATTTGTGTTTGTTTTCTAATTCGAAACGCCGTAAAGCTTTAAGACAAACTACGTTCGTAGACGAATAATCCGTTACCTTTTGGACCGGGGGGCAGTACCCCGCAGCTCCACCAATTTGAATGAAAAATCGTCCGCAAGTCGGGCGATTTTTGATATTTGCTGGCGGTTTTATCGGTAAAATAAAACAACCACCTGCGAGTAGTGGTTGTTTATGTGGAGTTTTTGATTGCTGTTTATTTTTGGCTCCTGTACAATTTATTTATTCAGAAGCTACCCCTATAATATGACGGCAAAGCGCTTGTGTCAACGCTATTTTCAAAAAAAGTTTCGGTAAAAAATACCACGTGTGGATAACCTATTTTTCAGCCAGCTATTTACACTTATGAAGGTACGAGTGACACATGTAAGACGTATAAGTGTAACTAAGAATACTTTTCACAGCACGAGTGAATTTAAGTTAAAACGAGTAGCAAATTAAAAGAGCCTATAAAGCTTTTTGATTAGATGATGCGTTCGTAGGATTACACTGAATATTTTTGTGGACATACTTTTCATCGTGTATAGGCTTCAGTCTATGGGGCGAAATTTCGCACGGTATGTGTCTGTGTGGCGTCGTTCGAGTAAACGTGCGTGCGGAAAACCGAGCATAAAGGACGAACTCAATTCTGCGGCCGAGTTAAACATGATGGCCGGCAAAAAACCTAGGCATGGCATGGATATGGATTTTAGGTACGTAAAATAGCCAAACGGAAGGCATGCAGACGAGCTGGAGATTTTTTATGTGGCTACTATTGGATGTATTGTAATGCGGTTTGTATGTATGTCCGTGCGTAATTTCTTTATCTAGATGTAGCCCCTCAGTCTGGCGGCTATGGGTTTTGGCGGGCAGGCGCGTTGTTGGCTGGAATAGGGTTGGTCTGATCGTTTCACTAAATGGTTATTTTAATTTTGTTGTTTATATGTCTACGTAGATATATAAACAACAAAATAGATATAACACCTTGAAAAAATACAAAAACTGCGAATGATGTATTTAGGACTTCGGAAAAATGCCCGCAGATTATTGACGCAACAACATGCTTGTGCTATTGTGACTATAAGCTTTTACAAAAACAAAAAAGCCAAAAACACATTGACAATTCAAAAAACTGGCCGCCAAAATTTGACGGAAAGTCGGTAACGACACGCCCTGCAAACACAAAAACATAATGGCCCAACACAAAAAGCCACGAACCTTTTTCGCAGTTACAGTGACGTTGCCGATGCTCCGCCAAATTAATATAGGCGTAGAGCGCACATGCTTTGCAAGTACCGACGTGCCTAGTACAATCCCTGTTAACCTTTAGCAGTGAAACTACTAGGTACGTCGCGGAAAGCGAAGAATGTGAGAAAAGTGCCCCAGGTTTTCCTGGAGCGGTCAGTTGCTCGTAGTAGCAGACAGTCCATTGGCACACGCGCCTAATAATTTTTTTACAGCGGTGCTTGTTGTGCTCGGACACTATTGTTTGCTACTCGGGCTCTCTTTTTAGTTTGGTGGTATAGTGGGAAATATGTTGGGACGAGTGATAATCATTAGTGTAGTAGCGGCAATAGTGTTGCTTTCTGTGCTCTTGGAAACCTCAACTCCGGCAGCGATAGGTCCGCTCGGGATTCTTATAGTATTTATTTTAATGTATGTGTCAGTGCTCGGTGTGCTGACTTTTTTGTTGTTTGGCATCAGTAAGTTTATTGCTAGGGTGTCGGCGTCGACTGGCGCAAAAAGACCTGTGAGTACGTTGACGCTGAGCCGTTCGTATTATTTTTCTTCGGTTCTTGCCTTGGCGCCAGTGATGTTTATCGGTATGCAGTCGGTGGGTAAGGTGGGATTTTATGACATCCTGCTAATTACACTTTTTATCGTTATATCTTGTATTTATATTTCAAAAAGGACGAGTTAATAGCATATTATTACACGTTGTGATTATGCTATAATTACAGATATGGAACCCAAACTCCCCGCACCAAATCTTGGATCAGAGATATCGCCAGTGGAGTACGGTCAAAACATCGAACGTACGCCTCAGTTACCGACGCCGGAAGTTGGTGTTGAGCGGGGATACGAACGGCTTGAACAACGAAGTGAGGCTGCGCCTGCGGCTGTAGAGACGCCAGTACTACCACCACCGGTCGCTATTCCTGTGCCTCCGGCAACAACGGACGACGATGCGACGGCCGCGCAACCAGATGACGGTATGCCGCTCGTGGCTAACGATGACGATCTTATCGAAAAAGAATGGGTTGATAAGGCGAAAAAGATTATCGTTCAGACTAAGGATGACCCCTATAAGAGAGAACAAGAGGTAGGAAAGTTGCAGGCAGATTATTTACGTAAACGCTATGGAAGGGAGCTGGGTGCCTCTTAGTAGGTACGCAGGGTAATATGGCAGGGGTATTTGTAAGCATATTCGTATTTGTCTTCCTTGGCTCAGCTGCGGGGATTTTTGCTTTTTCTCAGTACCGTAAGATGTTGCGCGAGGCAAAAAACTATGAACGTGGCCTGAAGATGGTCCCGATGCTGATCCACCTCCCGCCATCAAGTGAAGACATAGAGAGTAATGGGCGCGACGAACGTGATCTGACGGAGGAGGTTCTGTCTCAGGCGCAGTCGATGTACAATATCATCGCCAGCACGGCCACCAAAGGGTTTAAGAGCAAAATGTATGGCCAGCGCCATTTATCGTTTGAGATTGTCGCGAACGAAGGGTTGGTGCATTATTACACAGTGGTTCCATCGGTGCTTGTGGATGTTGTCCGCCAAGCGGTTGCAGCGGCGTATCCGTCTGCTCGCCTTGAAGAGGTGACGGAGCGTAATATATTCAGCCAGGTAGGCAAGATGAGCGGAACAATCGGTGGCGAGTTTACACTCAAGAAGGATTTCGTTTATCCTATCGCAACCTACAAGGAGTCAAAGCAGGACGCCTCACGGGCATTGCTAAACGCGCTATCTGCGGCTGGGCGGGAAGACGGAGTGGCTATTCAGCTGATGCTGCGCCCGGCCAGAGAAGGCTGGACAAAGAATTCTGTGGCGGCTGCAGAGAAAATTACAAAGAGTAAAGGCAAGAAGAAGACTGGTATTGGCGGCCTGATTGCACCTAAAGATCTTATGGAAGCACTCTGGCGTCCGCCCGAGACCAGTGAAGCGAAACCTGAGGATAAGCAGCTGACGTCTCTTGAACAAGCTACAGTCGAGGCGATCGAAGAAAAAACCCGATATCCCGGTTATGAAGTGCTGATTCGCGTTGTCGTGTCGTCAAATACAGCCGCGCACTCCCAGGCGCTCCTAAAAAATGTGGTCGCTGCTTTCGCACTGTTCGATTCCCCAAGTTATAACGGGTTTAAATTTGCGGTAACAAAGAATATCGAAGAGCTGGTGACGGCGTACATTTTTAGGTTTTTCCCTCAGACTGTAACGCAAAATGTTCTCAATAGTATTGAACTTGCGAGCATTTTCCATCTTCCGAACCAGTCGAATATCCCGACGTCACAGGTGCAGCGTCAGATGTCGAAGCAGGTGGACGGACCGACGCAGGTGATGGATGAGGGATTCCTGCTGGGTTACAACGAATTCCGTGGCATGAAGAAGCCAATACGGCTCAGTACGAACGACCGCCGTCGCCACACCTACATTATTGGTCAAACCGGTACCGGTAAGTCCGTACTGCTTGAGAATTTGGCATTCCAGGATATGATGGACGGTCGCGGTTTCGCATTCGTCGACCCGCATGGCGATTCTGTTGAGACGCTGCTTGGAAAAGTGCCAAAAGAGCGCGTAGAGGATGTGATTTACTTTAATCCGGGCGATATGACGAATCCGATCGGACTGAATATGTTCGAATTTGATCACCCAGATCAGAAGGACTTTTTGGTTCAGGAGGCGATCAATATGCTGTATGGCTTGTACGATCCGGGCCACACGGGTATTGTTGGGCCGCGCCTTGAACACATCTTTCGCAACTGTGCACTGCTATTAATGTCCGACCCTAACGGAGGGACTTTCATTGATATTCCAAAGCTTCTGATTGACGAAGACTTTATGAAAAGCAAACTGAAGTACGTAAAAGATCAGACGGTGCTTGATTTCTGGACGAAGGAATTTCCGGCGTCGCAGAAGTCGAATGAATCTGGCGAGGTTGTCAGCTGGGTTGTCAGCAAATTCGGTCCGTTCATTAGTAACGACGCAATGCGCAATATCATTGGCCAGACGAAAAGCGGATTTAACCTGCGCGATATTATGGATAATAAGAAAATTCTCCTCGTTAACCTTAGTAAAGGTAAGATGGGTGAGCTTAACTCCAAATTGCTTGGTATTATCTTCGTCATGAAATTCCAGGCGGCAGCTATGGGCCGTGCCGATATGCCGGAAGATCAACGTCAGGACTTTTCACTGTACGTAGATGAGTTCCAGAACTTTGCGACCGAAAGCTTTGAGTCAATTCTTTCTGAGGCACGTAAATACCGACTTAACCTTATACTTGGTAACCAATTTATGACCCAGCTGACCGATAAGATTCGCGAAGCGATCATCGGAAACGTTGGAACGGTTATCAGTGGGCGTATTGGTATTACGGATGCCGAAATCCTAGTAAAGAAGTTCGCCCCTACGTTTGATGCGGAAGATCTTACTAAGATGCCAAATTATCAGTCGGTAACAAGCGTGATGATTAATAACGTGCCGTCCGCGCCGTTCAGTATGTCGTTCTTGCCTCCTATGGGCGAGCCGAACGGCCAGCTGAGCGATGCGTTAAAGCGCCTATCTGCAGCAAAATACGGCCGACCGCGCTCTCAGGTAGAGAAAGAGATATTCGAACGTCTTGGGGCGGGTGAGGCTGAAAGAAAGGCGAAAGCTGCCGCTAAAAAGACTCAGCAGCAACGTATGACTGGCATGGGTAGTGGCGGCTCCGGCTCGTCGTTCCTTGATGACTGGCTTGCAAAACGCAAGCAGATCAATAGCGGCAGCGGTCCAGCGATTACACCAAGTGGCGCACCAACGGTCGCGAAGCAAGTTTCTGCGGCTCCTCCAGCGGCGCCGCCCGAGCCGAATCCATTTCTGAATAAGCCGTCCGAGCCGATAGTCGCGCCTCCACCGCCACAAGACGACAGTCTTCATCTTCGAGGCGACAAAAAGAACGCCGATGGTGAAGTGTCAATCAAACTTCGTGACTAGTAGTTAGAAAAAATCTACTTACTTTCGGCCAGTGACCATGACTTTGAGAAAGTCGTAAACGTTGCCGAGCACCCATCCGGCAAGAAATGCACCGATCGTTTCGAAGCCCGAGAGAGGGTAGCCGAGATTTTTTGCAATTAAATAAACCGCAAGCGTAAGGACAAAGGCGAAGATGGCTCCCGAGAGGATAGCATTCGGGCGGGCGACAGTAGTTGCTCCGACATCACTAATCTTCTCGACCGTCTTATTGTGGATAACCCTGCTGAATGTCCGGCTGGCAGGTGACATATGCGTCCTAATGTCCTGCATGGCCGCGTTAAAGCTGGCGTCGCGCTCAGCGGTCCCGATAGGACCATTATGTGAGCGCTCTACGGAGGAAGGCAAAGGGTCAATTTCGGCTTTTTTCTCACGCTCTATGCTCGTGGCTTTTTCTAATGCCTCATGGCGGGCATCTTCCAAGTTTTCGTGTTGGTTCTCGCTAGCTTTCTCCAGATTCTCGCGCAACTTTTCGCGGTGCTCGATGCCAGCTTTCTCCAGTGCCTCGCGGTCGTGTTCTTGTTCGGCACCAAAGTTGATTTTTTCTGTACTACCCATGAGCTTCCTCGTATCCATTAAATTGTACCAGCGTTGAGATCACGGCGGACAAGCCGTACCTCTTTTTTGACTTGTCTTGCGCGAGCGTAAAAGTAAACGACAACGGCGAGAACGATACCGGCGAAAGCCATATTTTCTGTCGCACCCGTGTGCGGCAGTTCGGCGACGACCTGTTCTACTACTTTAGGTGAAGGGCAATCGACGGCAACGGTGGTTGTGTTGCTCGCAAAGTTATTGACCATGCGGCAGTTATATGACTCTAGATTACCTGGGCTTTGGGGCGTTGCCGGGATCATTGATTTTACTTGTACGCCGACGATCTTTTCTACGGTCTGACCCGGCTTAATACTGAGCGCAGGCCACGATATGACATTTGCTTTTTCGACAGGCGTCGTTTGGTCGTTTTTCGCGATAGTGCCACCACCTGTATCGACGATATCTGCATATTCTACAACATCTGAAAGGTTGTCCTGAACCGTGTAAATGCCCGTTGTTTTTCCTACGTTTCTTACAATGAGATGATATTCTAATCTATCGCCCGGCTTAGCCGTTGTATTATTGGCATTGGTTATGGTTTGAGAAATATTACGTACGCTTTTGGAAAAGAGAAATTCCGAGTGACACTTTTCGTCTTTATACCAGAGCTTGTTGTCATTTTCGCATGGTTTGCAATCCGGGCTGTTTTTCGGAAGCGTGGCGTTGAGTGGGCATGGAGTTGGGGGTTTTGGTGGCGGGGGAGGTAGCGTAACGAATGCGGGGTTTCCGCAGCCGCTCATAATGGCAAACCATTGCCCGTCAACGGCCCGCTTGCCGACGACTGCGTGGTAGGTTGAGCCGTGTTTCGATGTCCAGGACCCGGAATCGAACTTGTGTAGGCCGCTTCCGTAAACAGTTGTAGACGTATTAGTAATTTTGTAGGGAGTTCGTTGCCATGAGTAGGAGGCAGACCTTCCAACGCTTTTAATTGTGTTGTTTTTGTCGAGTGAATTAAACGTCGTCCACTTTCCGTTCACGATATCCTGGCGGGTAATACCAAATTGGGCATAAATTTGCTGCAGATCTTTATGACCAGCGCTATCCTGATTGCGGTCGTATATGGCGAGAAGATCGTTCTTATCTTTGAAGCCGCCGTAAATAATGTTGTTACCGTTTGCTGCGTTTGCCGACTCGGGCGGCGTAAAAACAGCAAAAAGTTGAATAACAAGCGCAAGGGCGGTGAAAATAAGTCCGACACGTCGAGTCGTCTCCTCTTTTCGGAGTCGTTTTGCATAAAAACCCAGCTGTCCGACCAAAGCAGGGCTAAAGGCTAAATTCGAAACTATCTTCCTAAACATTTTATGTGTCTGCCTATTTATTTTTTGTTTTTGTTAGACCTCTTGCTACAAGATTAGCATAAGAAATATGTTCAACGCAATAGCTTGAGTGAACACAATTTATTCTGTATAATGTAAGAAATGTAAATAGCTGAAATGTCTGAATAGTGAGGGAAG
This sequence comes from uncultured Candidatus Saccharibacteria bacterium, assembly GCA_946479025.1. The sequence goes on from CAMLDM010000016.1 coordinate 10,925, forward strand.
ATGTCTAAACAGAAACAAGACGACGGCTCGTACACCGGGTCACAAATTCAAGTTCTTGAGGGCTTGGAGCCGGTTCGTAAGCGTCCGGGAATGTATATTGGTAGCACCGGTTACGATGGTGTGCACCATCTTATTAAAGAAATCGCCGATAACTGTATCGACGAGGCGATTGCCGGCTACGCTTCGCGCGTGGATGTTCTCATTCTTGAAGATGGTGGTATTACTATTACTGATGACGGGCGAGGAATCCCTGTCGATAAACATGCCAAGACGGGACTTAGTACACTTGAGACGGTTCTGACGGTGCTTCACGCCGGTGGTAAATTCGGTGGTGGCGGATATAAAGTGTCATCGGGTCTTCACGGTGTGGGCTCGAGTGTAGTAAACGCCCTTTCTACTAAATTGATTGCAGAAGTTGTGCAAAAGGGCGAACTTTACCGTATCGAATTTGAGCGTGGGGCTACCACTATGCCTATCAAAAAGATGGGCAAAACCGATCGCCCAACAGGTACGAGCATTACATTCTATCCAGATCCGACCATATTTAAAGAAACAGTAACCTTCGACTATAAGTGGGTGGTCAACTATCTCCGCCACCAGGCATATCTTACAAAGGGTATCTACGTTGCTGTTCGCGACGAACGCACCAAGGAGCGTCAGGCTTTTTATTTTGAGGGCGGTATTCAAAGTTACGTGAAGCACCTCAATATTGGTAAAGATGTCGTGGCGGATAGTGTCTTTTACGTTGAAAAGCAGATCGAAGATTCAATGGTCGAAGTCGCCATTCAGTACAACGATACGTTCGTAGAAACGGTAAAGCCATTTGCAAACAACGTTCTTACGCCAGACGGTGGAACGCACCTTGTCGGATTCCGCTCGGCGCTGACCCGCGTTATTAATGATTATGCGCGTAAAAATAGCCTACTGAAAGAAAAAGAGGAAAACCTGACGGGTGACGATATTCGCGAAGGTCTCACAGCGATCATCCTCGTGAAGCTGCCGGATCCACAGTTCGAAGGCCAGACCAAGAACAAGCTCGGTAACCCTGAAGTCCGTCGCTACGTCGAACAGGTGATGAACGAGTATTTCTCATACTACCTCGAAGAAAACCCAGCCGTCGCCAAAAAGATCGTCGGCAAGGCGCTTCTGGCCGCCCGCGCTCGCAAGGCCGCCCGCGCGGCCCGCGATAACGTTATTCGTAAAGGTGCGCTTGATGGCATGGGCCTTCCTGGAAAGCTCTGGGACTGCTCGAGTAAGAGCCCGGCCGATAGTGAAATTTATATTGTGGAGGGTAACTCGGCTGCCGGCTCCGCCAAAGAAGGTCGTGACAGCAAAACGCAAGCGATTTTGCCGCTTCGTGGTAAGGTGCTCAACACCGAACGTGCGCGTCTCGATAAGATGTTTGCCAACAAGGAAATCGTTGCCATGATCCAGGCATTTGGCGTTGGAATCGGCGAGCAGTTCGACATGAATGGTCTGCGCTACCATAAAATCATTATCATGACCGATGCCGATGTCGACGGAAGTCATATCGCGACGCTACTGCTGACATTCTTCTTCCGTTACATGAAGGAAGTCGTTGAGGGTGGCTACGTTTACCTGGCGAAGCCACCGCTTTACAGTATCAACCGTGGTCAGAGCAAGCTGTACGTTTACGACGAAGCTGAACTCGAAAGCACCCTCGACAGCCTCGTGGCCGACCGGAAGAAGCGGGGTACGGCCGTCAATGCGGAAGATGACAAAGTGAAGCAGGCTGGCGTAACGATCTCCCGGTTCAAGGGTCTGGGCGAGATGGACGCCGAGCAACTTTGGGAGACGACGATGAATCCGGAAGGCCGCGTGCTGATTCAGGTTGGTGTCGAGGACGCTGAAGCGGCCGATGCTATCTTTACCAAGCTCATGGGTGATGAAGTCAGTATGCGTCGAAGCTTTATTCAGACGCGGGCAAAAGAAGCAGACTTAGAGGAATTGGACGTATAATATGGACGACAAAGCAATGGACAAAACGCCGAACGAGAACGAACCGATAGAAGCTGCCGAGACTGCGACGCCGGGTATTGAGCGCCGAACGCTTGAAAATGTGATGCAGGATAGCTTTTTCCGCTATTCGATGAGTGTTATCATCGATCGCGCATTGCCGGATGTTCGCGATGGTCTCAAGCCGGTGCATCGCCGTATTTTGTACTCAATGGAGGCAAACGGCTGGCGCAGTGGGGGTAAATTCGTGAAAAGTGCGCGCGTTGTCGGTGACGTGATTGGTAAGTATCACCCGCACGGCGATACCTCGATCTACGATTCGATGGTGCGCTTGGCGCAGCCATGGTCACTCCGTATGCCGCTGGTGAACGGCCAGGGAAACTTCGGTTCGATGGATGGCGACGAGGCCGCAGCCTACCGATACACCGAAGCGAAGATGACTCGCATCGCCGAGGAAATGCTTGTTGATATCAATAAAGATACGGTCGATTTCCGTGATAACTTCGATGGCTCCGAGCGTGAGCCGTCGGTACTGCCGGCCAAAATCCCGAACTTGCTGCTAAACGGCCAGATTGGTATTGCTGTCGGTATGGCAACCAACATTCCGCCGCATAACCTCGGTGAATTGGTCGACGCTTCGGTTGAGCTGATTGATAACGAGAATGCTACGATCGACGATCTCCTCAAGCATGTTAAGGGGCCAGACTTCCCAACGGGCGCTGTCGTGTATGGTGGGGCGCCGATGAAGCAGGCGTATCAAACCGGTCGCGGTAGCGTTATGATGCGCGCCGTCGCGGATATTGAAGAGACCAAAAAAGGGCGTCATCAAATCGTCGTTACCGAAATTCCATATGGTGTGAACAAGGCAACGCTTATTGAAAAGATCGCTGAGTTGGTTAAAGAGAAGAAAATCAACGGTATTGCCGATCTTCGCGACGAAACAGCTCGTGGCAAGGTTCGTGTTGTCATCGAGCTGAAGAAGGACGCATATCCGAAGAAACTGCTCAATCAGCTTTACAAGCTGACCGCGCTTCAAACGAGCTTCAACTTCAACATGCTCTCGCTTGTGGACGGTATCCAGCCGCGCATCCTTGGTCTGCAGGAAATGCTGCAGGAGTTCATCAAGCACCGCCAAAAGGTGGTTCGCCGCCGTACGGAATTCGAGCTTAAGAAGGCGAAAGAACGTGCGCATATCCTCGAAGGCTACAAAATCGCGCTCGATCACATCGACGAAGTCATTAAGCTGATCCGCGCCAGCCGTACGCAGGAAGATGCCCAGAAGGGGTTGATGGAGAAGTTTAGCTTGAGTGAAATTCAGGCTCTCGCTATCTTGGCGATGCAGTTGCGTCGCTTGACTGGTCTGTCTCGAGAAGAAATTGAAAATGAGTTGAAAGAATTACAACAGCTTATTGCTAAGCTCGAAGGAATTCTGGCTGATGAAAAGGAAATTCTGAAGGTTATCAAGACCGAATTGCTTGAGATGAAAGAAAAGTACGGTGATGAGCGACGCTCGAAGATGATCAACCACGAGCTTGGTAAATTCAGTGACGAGGAGCTTATTCCTGAAGAAGATTCCGTTATACTTCTTACAACGGAAAACTACATAAAGCGCACGCTACTTAGTGAATACCGTCGCCAAAATCGTGGCGGTAAGGGAAAGCGCGGTATGACAACCAAGGAAGAGGACATCATTGACCAGCTGGTTCCAGCAAGTACGCATGATTATCTGCTGTTCTTTACGAACCGTGGTCGCATTTTCCGGCTGAAGGCGTATGAGGTACCGGCTGCAAGTCTCGCCGCGAAAGGTGTTGCGGCGGTAAATCTACTCCAGCTTCAGCCTGAAGAAAAAATCACATCGATTATCTGCCACGGCAAGGATGTGAATGATGACGGGTTCCTCTTTATGGCGACCACCAAGGGAACGGTAAAGAAGACACCGCTCAAGGATTATGCGAATATCCGGACGAACGGTCTTATTGCAATCAAGCTTGATGAGGGTGATGAACTTCGCTGGATCAAGAAAACAACAGGCAAAAACGATGTAATTGTATCAACATCAGCCGGACAAGCCGTTCGCTTTAATGAATCGGACGCGCGCCCTATGGGCCGATCTGCTCGCGGCGTGCGTGGGGTCCGCCTCCGACCGAACGACCGGGTGGTTGGTATGGATATCGTTGAAGACGACGGACAGCGGTTGCTCGTTATTAGTAAGAACGGCTACGGAAAGATCACAAAAGCTGCCAACTTCCCAAGCCATAAGCGGGGAGGTGTTGGCATCAAAGCGGCGGTTGTTACGGCAAAGACCGGTCCAATCATCTCTGTGCGCACGCTGGATGCTGACGCGGGTGAAGTGCTGATGATCTCCGACAAGGGGCAAACGATCCGCATCGGTCTGAAGGATGTCCCAACCCTTGGCCGTACGACACAGGGTGTTCGCATTATGCGCCTTGGTGACGGTGACGCAGTCTCGTCTTTGGGGCTTATGCCGGAACAATCACAAGCAACGGAAAACGAAGAGGAGTAACATGAAGATGATCTCGCCCTACTTACTAGCAGTTATCGCCGCATGGCTGATTGCTCAGGGGGCGAAATATCTTCTTGTTGCAGTCCGCCAGCGTCGTTTCGATCATTTTCGGCAGCTTTACCTTTCGGGGAATATGCCGAGCGCTCACAGTGCGACGGTTACCGCACTTATCGTTGTGATTGGTTTTCGTGACGGTATCGATTCGGGGCTGTTCAGCCTTGCCGCGCTATTTGGCGCAATCGTTATGTATGACGCCATGATGGTGCGGCGATCCTCCGGTGAGCAGGGAATCGCTATCCAAGGGCTTATTAAAGAACAGAAAAGCAAGGTAGCGCTGCCGCGAGCAGCAAAGGGCCACACCCCTGTTGAGGTCGCTGTTGGGGCAGTTCTCGGAGCGGTTATTGGTCTGGTTGTCTTTTTAGCAACAAAATAATTCCAAATAACCCTTGACGCCCCGGCTACTCATGCGGTATGCTAGTCAACAGTCTGGTCGCTGGGAAGGCGATAAACAACTGTGGAGTTGAACAGATCAAATGAACTTTGACAATTTAGTTGTACATATATATCATCGTCAGTCTATATTTTATAGACGCATCCGCAAGGATGCATCTTTTATGGAGAGTTTGATCCTGGCTCAGGATGAACGCTGGCGGAGTGCCTAACACATGCAAGTCGAGCGGCAGCGCGAGTAGTTTACTACTTGGCGGCGAGCGGCGGACGGCTGAGTAACGCGTGGGAACGTGCCCCAAAGTGAGGAATAACTGCCCGAAAGGGTAGCTAATGCCGCATATGATCTTCGGATTAAAGTATTTATTACGCTTTGGGAGCGGCCCGCGTCCGATTAGGTAGTTGGTGAGGTAAAGGCTCACCAAGCCGACGATCGGTAGCTGGTCTGAGAGGATGACCAGCCAGACTGGAACTGAGACACGGTCCAGACTCCTACGGGAGGCAGCAGTGAGGAATCTTCCACAATGGGGGCAACCCTGATGGAGCAACTCCGCGTGCAGGATGAAGGCCTTCGGGTCGTAAACTGCTTTTATGAGTGAAGAATATGACGGTAACTCATGAATAAG
>CAMLDM010000017.1 GCA_946479025.1 uncultured Candidatus Saccharibacteria bacterium
TTCACAGGAACTCCTTGGTAGATCGGTTGCAACTGACAGACCTCCCGCGAAACTTCCCGGAGAATCTGCCAGCTACAAGCGTGAACAGAGAACTAAAATGTACCTCGGAGCCAAAGGGGCTCAACGATGCGAAAATATTATCATATCTAGTACGATATGTCAAATAATTTACAGAGGTGACTAGCTATAGAAATCGATAGATCGAAGTTCTTTGTCAAGCTGTTCGTGCAGATGCTCAATGTCACCGTTATTCATCAGGTAATAGTCGGCAATGGCGATAGGGCCGCCTTTTTCGATGTCTTCGATTTCGCGCCAATCGCGCTCATCCACTTCGGCGGAGGTAAGCGGACGGTCAGGGCGATTTGCAAGGCGCTGCTTGCGAAGATGTTTTGATGTGACAACCGCAATGACAGTCATTTCGCCTGGAAATTCGTGCTTGAGCGCTTTGTATTCCGTCCACGAATACAGGCCATCGAGAATAATCCGGTGCTGCCCCGCGTCAATGAGACTGTGAGCCTGCTTGATGACCCGTTTGACGATAAAATCATTACCTTCTTTTTCGCGGATTGCTTTGCGAAACGGGTTTTCTACCGCCCAGTCGCCAGGAGTAAGACCAGCTTCTCTCATGGCTTCATAAAAGATGCCGCCAAAGTAAATTTTTGGATACCCTTTATCAGTAAGATACTCAATAGCTGCCGTTTTTCCGCTGCCGGTCAGGCCGACAAACGCGACGATCTTGACGTTTTCGTGATGTTTCATTCCTATTAGTATATCAGACGGTATACACTAGTTGTATGTCTTTATATAAAATTCTTGATGAGGCGCTTGCGGAGAAGATACATGTGGATCTAGGGCGGTTTGTCCGCGCTTGGAAACAGGAAGAATCCATAGGCAACAGCGAGCCGATTGACGCATTTTGCGACGTGATGCTTCGCGGCGGGAAGCGGTTGCGGGGCGTGCTGGCTATGCAAAGCTATTGGACGCATGGCGGCCAGAACGACGAGGTGGCTCTGGGCGCGGCGCGGGTGTTTGAAATCATTCAGACGTCGCTTTTGGTGGTGGATGACATTGCCGATCGCTCAGCCCTTAGGCGCGGCGGGTTGTCGGCACACAAGCAGATTGAAGCCTATGCGCGGGTACATGATGTGAAGGGCGACGTGCAGCACTACGGGATAGTGCAGGCTATGAACGTGGCCTACGCCGGCCTGCACAAGGCGACGACGGAGCTGCTGGCACTGCCGGTTCCAGCGGAAATTGCGCGGCTGACCAGTGCGAGGTTTCATGAAAATATCCTCACGACAATAAACGGTCAGATTGACGATATTTTCAACGAAGCGACGCGCGAGTCTTTAGGTGAAGCGGCGGTCGAGCGCGTGCTGGCGCGCAAAACGCCGTACTACACGATTCTCGGACCGCTTGAATTGGGCGCACAACTGGCGGGCAAAGAACTTGCGCAAAGTTTGCGTGACTATTCGCTGCATGCCGGTATCTCCTACCAAATCGCCGACGATATTATTAGTACGTTCGGCATAGAGACGGAGACGGGCAAGGGAAGTAACGACGACATTCACGAGGGAAAAATGACACTTTTGGCCTACTTCGCACTGCGCCATGGTAGCGATCAGCAAAAAGAAACGCTGCATAAAATTTTAGGGGATGAAAATGCGTCACAAGACGAATGTGACGAAGTGCGCATTATTTTTGAACAAACCGGCGCGCTGCAATTTGCTAAAGACCGCCAGGCGCTTCACGAAAAGCGGGCGCTGGCGGCGCTTAAAAATGACGCCGAAACCGAAGCGGCGTTCGTAAACTATTTGCGCGAACTCGCCGATTACCTCGTGAACCGCAAGAGCTGATATACTAAAGGCATGAAACGTCTTGTCGTCATCGATGGAAAAAGTGTTTTTTACCGCGGGTATTATGCGATGCCCGGGCTTTCTCTGAAGGACGGCACGCCGACCGGCGGCGTGTACGGCTTTGCTTCTTTGGCGCTGGAGATTATCAAAAAGCTCGAGCCGGATTACGTTGCTGTAGCATGGGACAAGAAGGGAACGAGCATCCGCAAACGTCTGGAAATTTTACCGACGTACAAGGCCGGGCGCAAAAAACCCCCGGAGGATTTTTTTGCGCAAATCCCAATGCTTAACGAACTGTGCGATGCGTTCAACTGGCCGATTTACGAATTCGACGATTACGAGGCAGACGACATCCTCGGTACTATGGCACTTCAGGCCAGCGAACAAAAAATCGAGACATGCCTTATTACGAGCGATCTCGATATGCTGCAACTCGTCGGGCCGCTGACGCATGTTTATGCGCTGAAAAAAGGGTTCACCGACATTGAACAGTATGACCCCGAATATTTTGAACAGAAATATGGCATTTCCGTTCACCAGTTCCTCGATCTCAAGGCACTCAAGGGCGATTCGAGCGACAACATTCCGGGCGTGCCGGGGATCGGCGAGAAAACGGCGATCTCGCTGTTACAAGAGTTCACGACGCTCGACGGCATCTACGAACATCTCGATGATATAAAGCCGAGTGTGATGAAAAAACTTGAGGCCGGTAAGGACTCGGCGTATCTCAGCCGGGAGGTGGCGGAAATCTGGTGCGACGCACCGATGCAGCTTGATCTTAAGGCGATGGACGCCCATGAGCTCGATACGGAAAAGCTAGCGGAACTTCTCAAAAAATATGAATTCAATTCACTGCTCCGTCGGCTACCAAAGCACATGCAAAACGGTAACGGCGCGCAGGGAAGTCTATTCGATACGACGCCGCAATCAACCGCGCCAGCACTAAAAGAAGTAGAGTGGCCGGAAACGCTCAGTCTTGAGGCTGATTCTGCGGTACTGGTTCATGTACATGGGGACGAAGCTTGGCTTTCGCTCGATAAAAAAACCGTTGCCAAAACGCCGCTTCTAAGAGTTGATAAAAGCGTTTGGCGCGCGCTCGAAATGACGAACGTTGTGACGTATGATGCCAAGCAGCTGTATCATACGGCGCACGACGAGGGCGTGGAGGTGAAGTTTGACACGGTGCACGATTTGCGCCAGGGCGCGTTCTTGCTCGACCCGCTTTCTCGCGACCGTTCGATTTCCGGCCTTGCCGGCGATGCGATCAACGAGGCTGACGCCGGACAGGTGATGGCAGCGCTTTGGGCTGCTTATGAGTACCAGCTCGAAGGATTTAAAAAAGAGCCGAAGATTGCCAAGGTTGCGCACGAGCTTGATTTCCCGCTGACGTACATGCTTTACCGCATGGAAGCGCGCGGTATTAAAATCGACAAAAAACAACTTGCGAAGATGAGCAAAGAACTCGGCGACGAGCACGACAAGCTTGAGCAAGAAATGTATGCGATGGCCGGCTACGAGTTTAATATCGGCTCGCCGGCACAGCTTTCCGAGGTGTTATTTACCAAGCTACAGCTGCCAACAGACGGCATCAAAAAAGGCAAAACAGGCTACAGTACCGGGCAAAAAGAGCTCGACAAACTCCGCGGCCAGCACCCCATCATCGAGCTGATCGAGCGTACACGCGAACTTGCCAAGCTCAAAAACACGTATGTCGATACGTTGCCGCTTCTCGCCGATGAACGCTCGCGCCTGCATACTGATTTTCGCCAGGATGTAGCAGCGACCGGCCGGCTGTCGAGCAACAACCCGAACTTGCAGAATATCCCAGTGCGCAGTGACTTGGGCCGACGCATCCGCGAGGCGTTCGTGCCGGAAGGCGACAAAGTGTTCGTGAGCGCCGACTACTCGCAGTTCGAACTTCGTCTTGCGGCCGTGCTGGCGGACGACGAAGGCCTGATCAACGACTTCAACCAAGGTGCGGATATCCACACTAAAACCGCCGCGCAGGCCTACGGCATTCCGATGGATGAGGTGACGAAAAACCAGCGCCGCGCCGCAAAAGTCATCAACTTCGGCGTGCTCTACGGCATGAGCCCGCACGGCCTTTCGGCTGCTACGGGCATGACATTCGTGGAAGCGAAAAAGTTTATCGACCAGTACTTTGAACTACGCGCGCCGATCCGAAAATACATAGATGAAACGCTGGAGAAGGCCAAAACTGAAGGTTACGTGGAGACGTACTTCGGCCGCCGCCGCCCAACTCCGGATGTAAGTAGCAGCAACTTCATGGTGCGAGAAGGCGCCAAACGCGCCGCCGCCAATATGCCGATCCAGGGGACCGAAGCCGACCTTATGAAAATGGCGATGCTCAAAGTCGATGAAAAGATCGGCGACTTAGGCGAACAAATCTTGCAGGTGCACGACAGCATCCTCGTCGAATGTCCGGAGGAAAATGCCGAAAAAGTCGCCGAACTTCTAAAAGACACGATGGAGAATATTTACCCGGACCTAAAAGTAAAGCTGAAGGTCGACGTATCTACCGGCAAAAACTGGGGTGAGCTCTAAATTATTACATCGACACGCGCACGTAAAAATGGTATTATTTAGCCATGTATAGGAATTCCTCCCGGCTTCTTCCAATTATCCTGGTGCTCATCGTAGTTGCTATTGCGATTGCCGCGCTTGTTTCGGTTGGCCGTGCTATTTTTGGCGGCGGCTCGGCGCCCGACCAGTCGCAAGTCGACCTTGGCCATGAAGCGCTTATCAATACGTCGCCGAACCGCAGCGTGCGCATGACCGTTCGCGGTCCGATCGTCGCCGATGAGAATTTCCGCTCCTACCAGGTAACGGTGACGCCGAGCAGTCGCTCGCTCGCAACGTATTCCGGCTACCTCAACCAGATGATAGGCTCGAAAGAGTATGTCAACAACCAGAAGGCTTACGAAGAGTTCGTATACTCGCTCGACAAAGCGAAAATGATGAACGGCGACGAGTTGAAAGACGAAAAAAACGATACGCGCGGCATCTGTGCGACCGGCAACGTGTACGAGTTTGAAGTGCTTACCGACAACAGCACGGTAAAACGCCTGTGGACCTCAACCTGTAAAGGTTCGTCGGGATCATTCAAGGCGAGCGTGACGCAAGTGCAGAACCTGTTTCTCAAGCAGATTCCTGACAGCACGAAACTTCTAAAGGATATCAACTTATCGGCACCAGTCAGTCTGTTCTAGTATGGCAGTGCGGGGTATTATTTTTGATTGTTTCGGGGTAATCTGCCACGGCAGCCTCGACTATCTGCGCTCAATTACGCCGCCCGAGCGTTTGCAGGAGCTAAACGATCTTAGTCACGCGTCGGACTATGGCCATGTGACACCGGAAGAATACGCGCAGAAAATCAGCGAAATAATCGGCCGGCCAGCGGATGAAATCGCCCGCTTGACCCGTGAGCAGCGCGTGAAAAGCAGTGAAATGATGGAACTTGTCCGTTCACTGCGCCCGCAGTACAAGACTGCCATGCTGAGCAATATCGGCCGCGGCGTTATGAACGAACTGTTTACGCCCGAAGAGCTGGATGAACTTTTTGATACGGTTGTGCTTTCGAGTGACGAAGGTGTCGTGAAGCCGCATCCCGAAGCATACGAGCTGGCCGCACAGCGTCTTGGCCTTATGCCGGAAGAATGTGTGATGATCGATGACATTCCGGTCAATGTGCGCGGTGCAGAGATGACCGGCATGAGCGGCGTCGTGTGTCAGAATTTTGACCAGTGCAAAATTGACCTCCATAAATTGCTGGAGACATCGTATGCCGGAACTGCCCGAAGTTGAGACGGTCCGCCGCGGCCTGCACGAACTGATTATCGGCCGGGTTGTGAAGGGCATCGACCATGACACGTCGAAAAGTTTTCCGAACGCTACGGCCGATGTGCGCGAATTTCTGATCGGTGCCAAAATTACCGATGTGCGCCGCCGCGCGAAAGTACTTCTCATTGACCTTTCGACGGATTATACGCTGGTGATTCACCTCAAGATGACCGGCCAGCTGGTGTTTCGCGGTGAAGCGGTTTTTGGCGCGGGACATCCGAGCGACAGTTTGATCGGCGAGCTGCCCGACCGCTCGACGCGCGTGAGTCTGGAATTTACAGATGGCTCGCATTTGTATTTCAACGACCAACGAAAATTCGGCTGGATGAAGCTGATGCCGAGCCTCGAAGTGCCGAACATTGATTTCATGAAAAAAGTTGGGCCAGAACCACTCGAAGCGGATTTCACGGCCGATGAATTTGCTGCGCGTTTTTCCCGCCGGGCGAAAACCAGCATCAAGGCGGCGCTTCTCGACCAAACCGTGATTGCCGGCGTGGGAAACATTTACGCCGATGAAAGCCTGTGGGGTGCGAAAATTCACCCCAAGCGGCTTGTTGGCGCCATCACGACCGAGGAGTTTCAGAGGCTCTACGAAGAGCTCCGCGCGGTCATGAACCTGGCGATTGAAAAAGGTGGCAGCACCGATAAAAATTACGTGAACGCCGAGGGAAAACGCGGCAGTTATATGGATTTTGCGCGCGTGTTCCGGCGGGAAGGGAAGCCGTGCCCGCGCTGCGGTACGACAATTATCAAATTCAAAGCGGCTGGACGCGGTACGCACATTTGTCCGCAGTGTCAGGTAGAATAGTAACAGATGATTACGCTGCTCATTGGGGAAAATAGTTTTGAGATCGACCGTGCGCTGAAAAAAATCGCGGCGTCTTTTGATGGTCGTGCCGAAAGGATCGATGGCAATTCGCTGGAGCTCAAACAGCTGCCAGATTTTTTGATGGGCGGCACGCTATTTGCCGAGAAACGCCTGGTGATTATAAAAAACCTGTCTGAAAACAAGAGCTTGTGGAATGGCTTTTCCGATTGGACGCCGCGCGTTTCCAGCGATGTACATCTGGTGCTCGTAGAGCCGAAGCCCGACAAACGGACAAAAACCTACAAAGATCTGCAAAAGCTGGCGGACGTTCAGGAGTTTAAGCCATGGACCGAGCGCGACGGCATGCAGGCGGAAAAGTGGGTGGTAAGCGAGGCGGCGGCGCTAGGCTTTACGCTGGATGCGAAAAACGCGCGCCTGCTCGTGCAGCGTGTCGGCGTCGACCAGTGGCTGCTGTATCAGGCACTTTTAAAGCTTGCGGTCGTTGAAACGATTACGCCGGAAGTCATAGAGGATATTATTGATGCCAATCCGCTGGAAAACGTATTTAACCTTTTTGAAGCGGCACTAAAAGGTGATGCTCTCAGGGTGAAACGCATGCTGGGAACGCTGGAAACCTCCCAAGAGCCGCACATGCTCCTTGGGCTCCTTGGTAGCCAGGCATTTCAGCTGGCGGTACTTGAGGCGGGCGAAAAGCCGAGCGCCGAGATCGCAAAAGATTTCGGCGTGCATCCGTTCGCGCTTTCCAAACTTGCGCCATACGCAAAAAAGCTGGGGAGACCGGGCGTGCGAAAGGTAATCGCTGCTTTTGCCGAAGCGGATGGCGGCATGAAAACGTCGGCCGCGGAGCCGTGGCTCCTGATTGAACGGGCGCTTATAAAAGTCGCGAACATATAAAAATACGCCGGGAATTTCCGGCGTATTTTGTGCTGAGGGGAGATTATTTTTCAGCTTTTTTTGCTGCAGGCTTCTTAGCTGCTGGCTTTTTAGCCGGTGCTTTTTTCGCCGCGGCAGCTTTTGGAGCGGCTTTTGCCTTAGTGGCAGCAGGCTTTGCTGTAGGTTTTTTAGCAGCAGCTGGTTTTGCCGCGGCCTTTTTGGCTGGAGCAAGCTTTACGCCGGCTTCTTTAGCAACCTTTGAAAGCTGGCTCTTGCGGCGAGCAACAGTGTTTTTCTTCAGGAGTTTCTTTTTAACGGCGGTGTCGAGCTCGCTGTGAGCTGCAGAAAGACCTTCGCTGGTTGGCTTTGCCATGAACGCTTTTACTGCGTTTTTGATGTCGCGCTTGATGCCGACGTTGCGGTCGCGGCGAACGGCGGTCTGCTTCATTCGTTTAATGGCTGATTTGATGATTGGCATATTGTTCCTTTACCTTATAGATTTATAAATACAATCAAAGTGAGATTATAGAGGAAAACACCTTAGTTGTAAAGTAGTGAGAATTGTTGACGGCGCGAAACCACTTATGGTATAGTGAACTCAAAATCTCGTAAAAATAAAAAAGTAGGAACATTGCGACATGAACGATGGCACCGCCAAGCAGCAAATCGTCGACAAGATCAAAAGTAACAGCAATATTTTGGTCACGGTCAGCTCCAATCCGTCGGTTGATGAGTTGAGCGCCGCGCTTGGTCTGACGCTGCTGCTCAACAAGATGAACAAGCACGCGACGGCCGTCTTCAGTGGTGCGATTCCGCCGGCGATTACGTTTTTGGATCCGCAGAAGACTTTTGAAAACACGGTAGATTCGCTTCGTGATTTCATTATTGCGCTTGATAAGGAAAAAGCCGATCACCTCCGCTACAAAGTAGACGGCGATGTGGTGAAGATTTTCATTACGCCGTACCGCACGACGATCAGCAGCGACGACCTTGATTTCAGCCAGGGCGACTACAACGTGGAGTTGGTGCTAGCGCTTGGCGTAAAAGACCGCGACGATCTGGACGGTGCACTGGCAGCACATGGCCGTATCTTGCACGACGCGACAGTAGCGACTTTTAGCGCCGGCGAGACGAAGAGCCAGCTTGGCACGATCGACTGGAGCGAAGAAAACGTGAGCAGCCTGAGCGAAATGCTTGTTGGTCTCAGCGACTCGTTGAAAGACGGCAAGGCGCTGCTCGACGAACAGATTGCAACTGCGTTTCTTACCGGTATCGTAGCGGCAACCGACCGCTTCTCAAACAATAAAACGTCATCGCGCGTCATGACGATAGCCGCGCAGCTGATGAGCGCCGGCGCGAACCAGCAGCTGATTGCTTCAAAGCTTGAAGAAGCGCACGAAATCGGTCCGGACTCCGACAAAAAAGATTCCGGCGACGGTGAAAAAGGCGAGAATTCGGACGGCACGACCGATCTTTCTGAAGGTGAGTCAACGAAAGTTAACAAAAAGCCTGCCGCAAAGAAAGCGCCGGCAACGACTCCGAAAAAGAAAGAGGATGATGGTGCGCTGACCATCTCGCACGAAAAAGAAGGTACTATCGAGGAAGTAGCGGAGCAAACCAGCGAAGAAAACCAGGAAAATGCAGCGAAAAAAGCCGAAGAAAACCTGGCTAAGCAGCTTTCAAACGTTGCGCCCGCAGCGGCAAACCCGGCCGCGGCCGCGTCTCCATCCGTTGCGGACCTTCGCAAAGATTTGGCTGCAGCAAACGCCGAAGTAAACGAAGCGGCTCAGACGCCTCCGGAAGCCGCGCAGTCGCCGCTTGGCGCCGCAGCCAGCCAGCCGACCGGTGAACAGGCACCAAGCATGGGCGGCACGCTCAATGCAACAACCGAGCAGGCCGAAGAAGAGAAGCGCCGGGCGCTTCAGGACAGCCGGAATCACACGATCTTGACGCACAATAGCGGCAACACGTACGTGGGCGACAGCGAGCCGATTTTTCAGTCGCCGCTCAACGCGACGGTCAGTCCGCGCGTAGACCCGCCGATGGTTGACTCGTTCAACGAAGGAACACTTCCTCCGGCGAGTGGTGCTCCAACCCCTCCGCCGGTGTCGCCAGAGGCGGTAAAACCGGTTCAGCCACAGCAACCGCCGGTAACACTCGCTGATATCGACCAACAGAATCGCGCCCACGACGAAGCCCGTGAAGCGGTAAACGCAGCATTTGGTTCCGTACCGTTTTCACCCGCAGGCAACCCTGTAGAAAGCGTCGGCGCGCAGCCGCTTGGTGAAATCTCACACGACCAGCCGGCCCCGGCCGCTGCGCCAGCAAACGGTCCGGTGCTGCCTCCAATGCCACCGTTGCCAGATTTTTCAACGTTGCCACCGCCACCGGTTCCTGGTACCGGCACGCCATCCGGTGCATTACCACCCGACAAACTGGAAGATCTCTTTGCGGCGGCTCCCAACGCGCCAGCGCCAAACCCAACGCCACCGCCATCAAATGACCCCGGTCAGTTCAAAATCCCTGGTCAGAGCTAAGACCGGACGATAAAGTAATTCAGCCCAAGGTTCTCGCCTTGGGTTTTGATAGTGTAGTCACAATCGGCGCGTTGTGTACGGTGAGCATGCATAACGTTCAAAATTTCCCCGCGCAGCGCGCGGGCATCGACCGTCTCGGTGATTTCTTCCGGTTTGCGACCGGCTTCCATGAATATCCAGTCGGTGTTCTCTCGAGGGAAATCACGGCTCGGGAGGCACGCAAAGCGGATACGCGAAAGGCGCGCGTCGGACTTTTTAAGCTCGTAAAACGCAAAGCAGGCGGTTCGTGCTGCGACGATATGGTCGATATGGCCGGTGTAGCCGTTCAGGTCGAGCGTCATGAATTCAATTTCTGCGTCGGAGTCTGCATCTACGATCACCTCTTTTATGTGCTCGATCAGTCGGGTACCGGCTTCGATCATAATTTTGTTATTCAGCTCGCCGTCTTTATAGCCGAGAAAGTTCATACTTTTTGCGCCGAGCAGTGTTCCGGCGGCATACCACTCCTTTAGTCGTTCTTTGCCAAGATCTGGCAAATTATCTGGATTCGTACCAGCATCACCGCTGGTAAGCGCAACAAGGTGGAGCTCCGTGCCGTTTTTTGTTTCTTGTAAAAGTGTGCCTGCCGGTCCGAACGCTTCGTCATCGGGGTGGGCAAAAATGCCAAAGATAATTTTCTTCATGATGTTTAGTATAATGGGTTTCAATGAATGACGGAATTATTTTGGTTGATAAGCCTGCGAACATGACGAGTTTTGGCGTGGTGGCGCGAGTGCGGCGCGTGCTGAGCGAGCAGGCAGTCAAGAAGGTGAAAGTTGGCCACACCGGCACGCTCGATCCGTTTGCGACGGGTCTTATGATTCTGGTAATCGGCAAGGAATGTAAGAACGCCGGGCATTACACCAAGCTCGACAAGGTATATGAAGCGACATTTCGTTTGGGGCAAAAAAGCACGACAGGCGACCCGGAAGGCGAAATAACGGACGTTTCCGATATTCAGCCGACCCGGGAAGAGCTTGAGAAAACCCTGGCGCGGTTCACTGGTGAAATCTCGCAGCGGCCGCCGATTTTCAGTGCGATCAAAATCAACGGTCAGCGCGCGTACAAACTGGCGCGTGGTGGGCAGGAGATCGAAATCCCGACGCGCCAGGTGACGATTCATAGTCTCGAGCTTTTGGACTACGCATATCCGGAAGTAAAAATCCGCACGCATGTTTCGAGCGGTACGTACATTCGCAGCCTGGCGGTTGATATCGGCGATGCGCTTGGGACGGGCGCCTATTGTACGCAGCTCCGGCGGATTTCGATTTCGAGATGGAACGTAGATAACGCGAGGAAGCTGAGTGAGCTTGGTATTGATAATTAGAAAAAAGGGGGGATATGGAAATTGAACTATGGAACGGGGGAGCAAAAGCGATTGTTGATCCGATTGGTGCGTGGCTGACGAACCTATCGGATGAGCGCGGTGATATTTTGTTTCCCAAGCGATTATTAAAAAATGCGAACGGCGATGCGAAACAGCGTGGCGGCTGCCATGTGTGTCTGCCGAATTTTGGCCCGGGCGCAGACAGCGGCTTGCCGCAACACGGCTACGGGCGCGAGAAAACCTGGGAAATTGCCGACAAAACTGATGATTCGGTACTGTTGACGCTAGCAGAAGGCGAGGGTGGTTACCAGAATATGAGTGCCGAACTGTCATACCAACTTGCAGAAAATGCGCTCGTCATGACGCTGGAGCTGGAAAACGGCGGCCAGATCCCGCTTGAGGTCGCACCGGCGTTTCATCCGTATTTTGCGCTTTCGCCGGACGAAGCTTCAGTGAAGGTCGACGGCGAAACGTACAAGCTGGATGACCTTGCCGGGACTGAATTTATCGACGGTCCGTCGCATGGCCTGGAGACCGCGTCGCGCGCGCTGGTGCTTGAATCTAATGAACTGACAAAGTGGGCGCTTTGGACAGACCGCCTCGGCGCGTATGTGTGTGTCGAGCCGACCGAGAACGGCTACGCCTTCGCCGAGAATACGGCGAAAAAGCAATTGGCGCCGGGCGAGCGGTTTTTGTGGAAGTGTACGTTCGAGTGGTAAATCGCGCTAGCCTGTTGAAAACTCCCGCCAACTCTGTTACAATTCGTATCTGATGATTAGTAAAGAGAACAAATCACAGGCAATTGCTTTGACTCAGGTCAACAAAAACGATGTCGGCAGCCCACAGGCGCAGGTAGCGGTTTTGACGGCTCGTATCAAAGAGGTGACGGAACACCTGAAAGCCAACAAGCACGATCACATGGCCCGCCGCGGCCTGATCCAGATGGTTGGTAGAAGGAAGCGCCTCCTCAAGTATCTCGAGAACAAAGATTTTGAACAGTACAAAGCTGTTGTCGCAAAACTAGGACTCCGCAAATAATTTTGCGGAGTTTTTGTTTGCGCGTGGTGGCGAGAGGCCGCTAATTTTTCGCGGAAATATCGTCGTAAAAGAATACCGGCTGTATCGTGTCAACGTACATTTGGATGTCGATTTTCTGCAGAAATTCTGGCAAAACGATATTCTTACGCGGATCTACAAATTCCACCTGCTCAATTTCTTCCACGCCGTGCGTCGTTGCCGTGAGATCGATCGTTTCGTAATCTTCCGTGTTTTCAATATGAAAGAAAAACTCCATCTGCTCTTTTTCGCCGTCTTCGGTGAACTGCTGCACGAACAGCAGCCGCCCGATTTTTGGCGCGATGCCGGTTTCTTCGATTATTTCGCGGTACAGTCCATCGCGAAGTGCCTCACCGTCGTCAAGCCCGCCGCCCGGCGTGCACCAGAAATCACGGCTCTCCCGCCGATAAGCGTTAAGTTTTTGGCAGAGCAGTTTTCCGTCTTTAAAGATAATGCCGCGCGTCGCGATTCGTCGTGTTGTCATGGGACCTCCTTTTCGTAAATTTATAAGAAGCGTCAGCGGTTCGGTCCGTCCGAACGTGCGCGCACAGAGGATCCCGCAGGATCGTAGATGGTAAAAGTATAACATGTGCTAGACTGTTTGTAATGAAAGAAATCATTTTTGCCACGGGAAATGGCGGCAAGGTTGCATCGCTTCAGCGAGCACTAGAGAGGGTGGGTGCAGATGTGAAGATTGTGCAAAAGCCGCTCGATCTTTTAGAGCCGCAGGCGGACACGGCAGAGGAAGTGGCGCGGTCAAAGGCGGCGCAGGCCTACGCACAGCTGAAATTACCGGTGCTCGTAGATGACAGTTCGTTTCATATTTCGGCGTTGGGTGGATTTCCGGGACCTTACATAAAATACATGCTTTCGACAGTCGGCATTGGCGGGATTTTAGCGTTTATGGAGGGAAAAACCGATCGAAGTGCGTATTTTCTCAGTTCGCTTGTGTTTATTGACGAAACCGGCACGCCGCACGTATTTGACGACACGCCGTATCGTGGTGTGATTACCGAGAAGGTTGACGATTTCGACCGCCCTGACGCCTGGAGCGAATTATATAAAATTTTCATTCCCGACGGCAGCGATAAAGTGCTGGCACGCATGGACAGCGAAGATCATGCGCGCTCCGACAAGAACCGCACGTACGCCTATGGCGACTTCGCGAAGTGGTTGAAGGAGCAGTAGTGTCTCTGCTATACTCATCCTCACTATGATCCTGCAAGGATCCTCTATTCGCAACACGTTCGGACGGACCGAACCGCTGGCGAAATCTTAAAACAATAATAAAAAGGAGGTTCCATGCAAAAGGAACTTGTCATACTTGATGACGATAAACAATTTGCGCGCCGGCGCGTGGAGGAACTGGAGAAAGAAATCCAGGGTCTCGGACCGGAATTTTACGAAGTATTCAACCAATCGTCGGAAACCTGGCACGATAACGCGCCGTTTGACGCGCTGCGCGACCGTCAGTCGGTGCTTGCTGCGGAACTGCAAAGTTTGCGTACCGTGCTTCGACAGAGTACTATTTCGGTGCCCAGGAGTAAGAAAAATACGGTCGGCATTGGCAGCACGGTGACACTTGAAAACGGAAAACACTACTTTATTGCCGGCGATTGGACGCCGCACGCCGGCCAGGAAAAAGCCGGTGCACTGGTAATAAGTGCCGGGACTCCGCTGGCGCAAGCGATGATTGGTAAGAAAGTCGGCGGTGAGATCGAAGCTGGTAAAATAAAAACAAAGATAACGGCGATTGAATGAAGGCGATAGAAAAAGAAGAATTCCTAGAACTCATTAAAGGTGTAAAGCCTCGGCTGCGGCGCGAACTTCGCTTCGTACCGGAAGAAATTTCTCATTGGGAGAACCGCGATTTTCTTGCCGTAATGAACCGCAGCAAATCCGAGGGAATTCTGATTTTTGACGATCGACGCGTCGTACCATTTCAGTTGCAGCGCCGAAAGCCGAATCCGGCAGGGCAGACCGCGGCGATCATCTGCGATTTTTGCGCTACGTGGCAGCGCGGAGGAAACTCGGCGATCATTACATCCCAAAAGGAAAAATCCACGCAGTCGTTCCTGTGTTGCGGCGACCTTGAATGCAGTTTGCACGTGCGCGATAAAACGCCTGAGGCGAAACTTTCCCGGGTGCAGCTGCGGGAGAATATAACGCCGGAGCTGCGAGTAGTGCGCTTGCGACAGAAATTGGCAGCTATTTTAACCGGAGAATAACCGTTATGAGAAACTATACGATTCGTAAAATGACAGCGCGTGACGTCGACGGTGTGGTGGCGCTTGGTCGCGGACTAAACGAGCTTTTATCCAGTGACAAAGATGAATTTTGGACGCCGGATATTCTACGCGAGTGGATCGTGGCGGAAAAGGATATCATGCTGGCGGCAGAGGCTGGCGGCGAAGTGGTTGGCTTTCTGCTGACGCAGCTTCATCTGCCGTCGCGAAGCGGTTATCTTTCCGACATAATGGTGCATCCTGAATTCCGCCGCCAGGGAGTTGCCACGAATCTTGTCGAGGAAGCACTCAAGAGGATGAAGCCACTGGAAATAGTGTACGTCTATGGCCTTACGAAAGTGAACAACGGTAAGATTCACGAGCTACTGCAAAGCTTTGGCTTTTACCGTGGCGACGCGTTTTATTGGTTTGACAAGGAAATATAGCCAAGCTGCGGTATAATGATTACATCACTCACCACGGAGCGATTAGTGGTGGATATAGGAATTCTCGTTTTGCGAGAAGCTCTGTACCCGTTACTTATCGCCGACAAATATCAGGCGAGTGAAACAAAAAAGGAGGACAGAAATGTCTACTATCAACCCGAATGGTAAAGAGATCGTCTCTGTTACCACTGATCTTTGTGGCAAACCGCTGACGCTCGAGGTTAACCGCGTCGGCTTCCGAACCAGCGCCAGCGTGCTGGTAACGTACGGCGAGACGGTCGTGCTTGGTACGGCGATGGTCGGTAAAAAGCCGCTCAGCGGCATGGATTATTTTCCGCTTAGTATCGACTATGAAGAAAAAATGTATGCAGCCGGAAAAATCAGCGGCAGCCGGTTCATTAAGCGTGAAGGTCGTCCGAGCGACGAGGCGATTCTTATCGGCCGTCTTATCGACCGTCCGATCCGTCCGCTGTTTCCAAAAGGTTACCGGCAGGAAGTCCAGACTGTCGCAAGCGTCCTTTCGATGGACCCCGAGTTCCGTCCTGATGCCATTGCCATGATCGCCGTGAGTACCGCGCTCATGCTCACCGGCGCGCCGTTTGACGGGCCGGTTGCGGGGCTCCGCGTGGCTCAGGTGAACGGTGAGTTCAAGGCGTTTGCCACGACTGAAGAGCGCGAAAAGAGCGACCTCGATCTGGTAGTGGCCGGTATTGAAAGCGGCATTACTATGGTAGAGGCCGGCGC
>CAMLDM010000018.1 GCA_946479025.1 uncultured Candidatus Saccharibacteria bacterium
CCATCGAAGAGCGTCGCCGGCAGTTCATGAAAAAATCGCCGGAGATCCTAGCATACAAGGGCGAACTCATCAGCCGGATCGAATACCTGCTCGACGGCAGGCTTGCGCTGGTTCACATTCCATGGGAGGACATCCAAAAATACAGCGACCAGTACAACCCGAGCGTCCTGGTACTTGACGAAATGCGGCTTGTCGAAGGCGTCGAACTTGGCGTAGCTATAAAAACATACCCCGACGGGAAAGTCACCGGCAAACTCCGCGGTAATTTGCCGATTGCAGAAGAAGTCGCCGGCTACTTTGGCGGCGGCGGCCACAAATATGCGGCCGGCTTCCGCGCCTATGAAGATTACGATACAATCGTTTCAGAACTCGTAACCGCCACAGATAAGGCCCTCAAAGAATATGACGCTCACACTGCATAATACGCTTACACGAAACTCCGAGGAGTTTGCGCCGGCTTCAGACGAAAAAGTCACGCTCTACACCTGCGGTCCGACCGTTTACGGCTACCTGCATGTCGGTAACTGGGCAGCATATATTTACTGGGACATTCTTGTTAGAACCTTGGCAGCAAACGGCTACAACGTAGAACGCGTTATGAATATCACTGACGTTGGCCATCTGGTCAGCGACGCCGACGAAGGCGAAGACAAACTTGAGAAGGGCGCGCGCAGAGAAGGGAAGACTGCCTGGGAAATCGCCGAATTCTACGCCGAAGACTTTCTTTCCGGCATGGAAAAGCTCGGTCTCATCACGCCAGAACACGTTGTCCGCGCGACCGATTTTATCCCGCAACAACTTGAACTCGTACGCACCCTGAAAGAAAAAGGGTACACCTACCAGATAAGCGACGGCATCTACTTCGACACCAGCAAATTCCCCACATACGCCGACTTCGCACACCTTGATCTCGAAGCGCAAAAAGCCGGCGCCCGCGTTGAGTTCAACCCGGAAAAACGAAATGTCAGCGACTTCGCACTCTGGAAATTCACACCAGCTGGCGAAAAACGAGACATGGAATGGAAGACACCGGAGGATCTCCTAGGAAATAGTGAAGCAAAGATGGGCTTCCCCGGATGGCACCTCGAATGTTCCGCCATGGCCATGAGTATTCTCGGTCCAACCATCGACATTCACACCGGCGGCATCGATCACATCCCAGTGCATCACA
The DNA here is from genome assembly GCA_946479025.1 of uncultured Candidatus Saccharibacteria bacterium. The sequence goes on from CAMLDM010000018.1 coordinate 1,172, forward strand.
CTAACGAAATCGCCCAAAGCGAATCGGCAAGCGGGCAGATTTTCGCCCGCTTCTGGCTCCACAATAACCACATCAAATCAAACGGCACCAAAATCAGCAAATCCCTGGGCAACGGCTACACCTTGCAAGACCTCGCCGAAAAAGACTTCTCGCCGCTGGATTACCGCATGTTCGTACTCCAAGGTCAGTACTCAAACGAGGGCAATTTCACATTTGAAAACCTGGAGGCCGCAAAAAACCGTCTGCAACATTGGAAAAATGTCGCCGCGCTTCGCCATCAAGTTCACGACACTATTGATAAACCAAACGAAGACGACCCGTCGCTGGCCGTTATCGGCGCAATGAAAGAAGCTTTGAACGACGATCTTAATACGCCGGAAGCACTGCGGCTTGTCGACGAAGTATTCTCACACCTAGAATCACATCGGCTAGAAAAAATCGACGTCCAGGCACTCAATGATGTACTCGAAGCAATCGACGATCTGCTTGGGCTTCAACTGCGCGCAACCACTCCCGATATCAACGATGAAATGAAACAACTTATCATTGAACGTGAACGTGCCCGCGAAGAAAAAAACTGGAAAAAATCAGACGAGCTCCGTGATCAGCTGAAAGAACATGGCGTTAACGTCCGCGACACGATAAGCGGCAGCGTTTGGGAATACGCCTCATAAACGAAAGATGCCCGCCGAGGCACCTTTCGTTGAAAGGGCCCCGACGGGCTTGTCCCGTTCAGGCAGCGATGAGCTTCGTGACGCCTTCGTCCGTGAAACGGAGGCCATGGATCTCGCCGGTCATGAAGTCGGCGTGAACCAGATGCAGAAACCCTCTTCGAAGCTCTTCTTCGGTCTGAAGACGCCAGTGCTTGGGCAGCATGTACAAGCGGCCGCGCGCGCCACGTGAACGAAGGTCAAATCGCGCCCATGCGCCATGCATCTGGGTCGCAACGACAGCCGCCCACAGCGCGATTTGCGCCTCCGGGTCACTACCCACAAGAGCATGAGAGGCTCGTCGCAGGTCGACCGCCTCGGGGAGCTGATTGACCAGCGCCACCGGACGCTCGGCTTCGGCAAGAGTCCGGCAAACGATGGAGATCATCGCGTTGCCTCCTTATTTGCTCGACAACAGAACATTATAAATTATATCACATTTATAATGTTTTTACAAATATATATTACTCGTCTTGCTATTGCTTTGCGAGCTTCGCCTTCGGTTTCTCGCTCTGTTCGCGTTTTTGCCGAACTCGCGCGAGATATTCTTCCAATAGCACCTTAAGACAGCCGGCAATCGGAATCGAGATAATACCACCCGCCAGGCCAAATACATATAGTCCTATCGTTACAGAGGCAAGAACGGTGAGAGCGGAAAGTTCCAGCTGCTTCGCTTGGATAGTCGGTGAAATGAAATTATTTTCAATCTGCTGATACACAATAAAGAACGCCGCAAAAATAATACCGGCTGTCACGTCGTTGAACATGAGAAGCAGTGAGATAATAACGCCGCCGATAGTCGCGCCAAACATTGGAATCAGCGACAGCGTAAACGCGACACCGACCGCGGGCAGCGTAAGGTTACCCGGAACGGCCGAAAAGAAAATGCTCAAAATAAATACCACGATACCAGACATGGTCGCACCAATACCTGAAACGGTCAGTTGGCCGGTTACATAGCCGGTCACTACGCGGTACATGCGGCGCACAAGCTTGCGGTGCGCCTCCATGCGTTCTTTGTTGCTGTACACGCTCCATATGCGCTCAAGCCACATCGGGCCTTCAACGAGCATAAGAAATGACATGACAAGTACGAGGAACGTCGATGCGACCGTTGCCGCGAGCGACCCGATCCCGGACAGTGCGTGCTTTCCTACGTTTCCAGCCCAACTCGCGGCGCCGTCCTGTGCCGAACGAACGGCACTGTCGACTTGAGATTGCAGGTGGTATTTGCCGATGAGATTATGAAGGCCTTCCCATTGTGTCGTGACACTATCGAGCAGACTTGGCACCGTCTGCGCGAATTTCACGGTTTGCTGCACGATGGGCGGAACTACCAAAAAGACAAACACGCCAAGAATTGCCACGACTATAATGAACGCAATTGCCGTTCCGGCGACACGGCTTTTGCCAGGAAGGTGCCTGGCGAGATAGCTGACCGGCGCGTTCAGCGCCAGCGCAAGAAAGAGGGAAATGCCTATAAGAATGAGAGCGGAGCGGGCACTGTACACCGCCAAAATTGCAAAAGCGAATCCTATTACCACCAGCCAAAAACGGACAAAGGTTCTCGTATCAATCTCTATTCGTGTTTTCATCTTGTCGTCATTATAGCATTATTTGCCAGAAGCGTGATCAGCCCTTTACGAGCGCGGAACTTTTTTCGCGGAGTTCCAGAGCTTTCTTTGCATTATCGTCTATAAGCGACTGGCTGATTGTTCCTTTTTTCACTGCGGCAACTACGCCGTCGATCAGGACGTTCGGGTCAATTCGCGTCGTATCGTCAAAGACGTACAGTAGCATCGTGTTTCCGGCCTGAATCGCCGCGACCGCATTTTTAACCGGGTCTTTGAACGCAGGATCGCCCGAATTTTGCAGCATTCCCATCGCATCGGTGACAACCACTCCTTTGAATCCAAGTTGGTTCCGAAGGATATCGTGCCACTTTTTTGATAAGGACGCCGGCCGGCTATCGACAGCCGAGTAGCGCAGATGACCCATCATCACTACGTCGGCACCAGCTTTGATGCCGGCCTGAAACGGCAGCGCGTCACGGTTTTGCCAGTCGCCGAAGGTAAGCGAAGTCGTGGGAATGATTTTGTGCGAATCAGCCCCGGTTTCGCCATGGCCAGGGAAATGCTTGAGCGTCGAAAGTGTTTTTCCTTTCGTTGCCGTTACCGCCGCAGCGACACGCTTCGCGGCTTCTTGCGGTGTCGTGCCAAGAACCCGGGGATAGATAAACGAATTCCGATCGGCCGTCGTGTCGGCAACAATGCCAAAATTAAGCGTCATGCCGACAGATTGAACCATGGAAGAGCGGGAGGAAAACGCATCCGACGTCGCTCGAACCGGCAGATTTTTCAGTGTCTCGGCGCTCGCGAAAGTGTCGCCAGGCAGCCGTCGCACCGTGCCGCCCTCCTGATCCACCGCCACCAGGCGCGGAAAGGTCGCGTTAGTTCCGCGGAGCGCCGCCGTCTCGCGAATCAGCGCTGCATCGCTACCCGGAATATTATCGCCCATCATAATAAAACCGCCCGCTTCGTACGTATCCATGAATGCACCAAGTGCCTGTGCGTCGAGCCCTGGCATGCTCAGTATAAAAAGACTGGCAACTTTATCACGAAGGGACATTTTTTGCAGCAGCGCGGCCGTGGCAGATACCGGCTGCTTTTTTGGCGGCGCGGCTTTTTCGCCATTCACTCGCGGAGATGCGGGAGCATTCGTCTCTTTCTCATGAAAGACAGCCCAGGCAGTGGCAACCACGAGCGCAGCAACGATACAAACCACGACGAGTTTTTTCATAATACCAAGTATACGCTTATGGCTCGGAGACGGAAAGTATGCTCCGGACATTTCTGCTATACTAAATGCAGTTTTACGGAAAGGAGTTTCATGTATCAACCGCTCACTATTGCCGTGCTTGCTGGCACGACGCGCCGCCAGCGCCAATCTATAAAAGCAGCCCATTATGTCGCCGAGCAGGGAAGAAAACTTGAAAACGTCGAGATCATTTTCGTTGATCCGACAGATTTCAAGTTTGAAGGCGACGGCAACGACCCGGAAGGAAAAGATCCACGCTACACCGAAATCACGGCGAAAGCCGACGCCTTTTTCGTGGTCACACCGGAGTATAATCACAGCTTTCCAGGAAGCCTCAAGCGTATGCTCGACAGCGAGCTTGCAAATTACAATCACAAGCCGGTGGCCTTTGCTGGCGTGAGCGATGGCAATTGGGGCGGAACCCGCGCCGTCGAATCGCTGGTGCCGGCCGTGCGCGAAACCGGCCTGGTAGTGATGAGCTGGGACGTTTTCTTCCCGTACGTGCCGCAAATGTTTAATGAAGACGGCAGTCTTAAGGAAGAACACGCCGAGCGCTACGAAAAGAACGTCCGTAAGCTTTACGACGAACTCATCTGGTTTGCCGACATGCTGAAAACCGCTCGCAAAGAAAAAGGAGAAAACTAATGCCAAGTTTTTCATTTGACATCGTTTCCGACTACGACAAAGCCGAGATGAACAATGTGTTCGCAGGCGTGGAGCGCGAGATTTCCGGCCGTTACGATTTCAAGGGCACGCCCGCGGCGATTGAATGGATGAACGACAAGGCTGGTTTTAAAATCACCGGGGCAGGAGAATGGCAGTGCGAGGCCGTTCTCGACATCGTGCGTAAAAAACTCGCCGCGCGTGAGCAAAGCTCAAAAGTACTCGACCTCTCAAAAGAGATCGTGCAGAGCAATCTAAAAGCCACGTGGGAAATTCCATTCAAACAAGGGTTGAAGCAGGACGACGCCAAGAAAATCACCAAACTGCTTCGCGATGAAGCACCGAAGGTAAAAACGCAAATCCAGGGCGACGCGGTGCGTGTCACCAGTGGCAGCAAAGACGAACTGCAAAAAGTCATCGCACTCCTAAAAGCGCAGGATTTCGAATTTCCGCTGCAATTCATCAATTACCGCTAGCGTGATAAACTTGTTACATATGAGCGATTCTAAAACCCTTGTCAGCGTCGACCATTTCCGCATGGATTTTGGCAAGACGACAGTTATAAAAGATTTGTCTTTCGAGGTGAAAAAAGGTGAAACCTTCGGACTTCTTGGTAGCAACGGCGCCGGCAAAACCACCACGATCCGCGCACTGCTCGGCATTTACCAGCCGTCGGGCGGCAGGCTACTGATCGGCGACAAGCCGTATAGAGTTGATGGCGGCGTACGCCTTGGTTACCTACCGGAAGAACGCGGTCTCTACAAAAAAGAAAAGGTTATCGACATCATGCTGTATTTCGGCCAGCTTAAAGGCATGCCACATAAAGACGCGAAAGCGTGGTCGCTCGATTTCCTGCGCCGCGTCGAACTGGAAGACAAAGCCCAGGTCCGTCTCGACAAACTTTCCGGCGGACAGCAGCAGAAAATCCAGCTGGGCATCGCCGTCATGAACAAACCAAATCTGCTTATCTTGGATGAGCCGACCAAAGGCTTCGACCCGGTTAACCGCCGGCTATTAATGGATATCATTGAGGAGCACCAGCGGCAGGGCGCAACCGTTATTTTTGTGACCCACCAAATGGAAGAGGTTGAGCGCCTATGCGATCACATCCTCCTTTTAAAAGACGGCGGCGCGCGGCTGTATGGAACGGTCGATGAAGCAAAGGAGCAATTCGGCGGTAAGGTCCTGGAAATTGTCTCTGATCAACACATTCCGGCGAATGACAAACTCTATGCCATCAAGCGCCGCGAAGGCAAAGTAACGACCTGCGAGCCAAAAGGTGAACTGCTCGCCATTCAGCGCTCACTTGTAGCGGCTGGCGTATCATACAGCAAATTCGAGCTCAAACGCCCGTCACTCGATGATATTTTCGTTGAAATTTACGGACATCCGGTAGGGGAGGAAAAATAATGCACAACCTAGGCACCGTCATCCGATTTGAAGTTGTCCGCACGCTGAAAAAGAAGAGTTTCTGGATCGCGGCGCTAGCCGTTCCGATTATCGGCAGCCTCGCCGGCGCGATTATCTTTTTCTCAAACAAGGCTACCGATTCGCAGAGCAAAAAACTGGCGAGCGAAACGTATTCCGTTGGCATCACGGATAGCGCTCATCTCATTGCACCGTCGCTCGTAACATCGATCAAAGCAAAACAGATCACCAGTAAAACCGAAGGCCAAAACGAGGTCCGGACCGGCAAACTCGACGCATACTTTTACTATCCGGGTGATGTCAGCAAACAGCCCGTCGAAGTATACGGCAAGGACGTCGGTATCTTCAAAAACAACCGTTACCAAGACCTTGCAGACCTTCTACTTACGCAATCCGTCGCCGCCAAAACCAGCCCGGGCGTACGCTCGGTACTACAAAACAAAGTCGCGTACTCGGCCGTCACTTACACCAAAGACGGACAGATCGACAAAGGCTTCTTGAATCTCATTGCGCCGGGCACGTTCCTCGTGTTGTTTTACTTCATGCTGGCGACATTCGGCAATCAGATCTTGACCAGCGTTACCGAAGAAAAAGAAAACCGCGTAATCGAGATGATCCTCGCAACGATCAAGCCGACCACACTGCTCGTGGGTAAGCTTTTCTCGCTCATGGCGCTGGCGTTCATCCAAATGTTCGTTATTCTCACGCCGATTATTACCGGATACTTCCTATTCGGGAGCCGATTGTCATTACCAAATCTTGATCTTTCGCAGATCCCGCTCGATCCGCTCGCGATTACTCTCGGCGCCATTATTTTCGCTATCAGCTTTCTTATGTACACCGGCATCCTGATGACACTCGGCGCCGCCATGCCAACCGCAAAAGAGGCGGGCGGATTCTTCGGTGCGGTCATGGCGTTAACATTCGGGCCGCTGTACGCCGCGCCGCTGTTCGTTACGTCGCCGGATTCTATCGTCGTGCAGGTTCTTAGTTATTTCCCATTGACTTCGCCGATTCCGCTGCTGTTAAGAAACGCCGTTGGCAACCTGCCGCTCGTTCCAGCTGCCATTTCCATCGCACTGCTGCTCGCTACTACCGTGCTTGCCATTAGTGTCGGAGTTCGCATTTTCCGCTTTGGCGCGCTTGAATACAGCCGGAAACTCAGCATGAAAGAAATACTCGGCCGCAAAAATTAACGCCAAACAAAATACCCGCCTAAATCTTAGCGGGTATTTTGTGTGAAGAACATTTTACAGCATCGTCATAAAAGCGAAGAGTACAAGGAGGACGGCGGCGAGTATAGCAATCGCCAGTCCCATCTTATTCGGTTCAAACTCCGAGTGTACGGCTGCTTTTTTAACAGCTGTGCCTGATTTTTTTACCATAACCATAGTGTAACGCACACGGCTGGTATCGACAACATACTCACCACGTCGGCCGGTTTGACCATATGCGCTAGAAAATGTATAGTAAAAGTATGGAAACGGCGGCGACAGAGCAAATCGGCTGCCTCGCGGCAGCCACAGAAATTCTCGGTGACAAATGGACGCCGCATCTCTTACGATATTTCACCAACGAAAAGACCGTCCGTTTTTGCCAGCTGCAAGAACTTACCGGAGGCATCAATCCGCGAACGCTCTCGGCACGTCTTTTGCATCTTGAGAAAGAAGGTGTCATCGCAAAGGTCATCACCGATACAAGCAGCCGCTGTGAATACCGCCTCACCAAAAAGGGGCGTGACCTCATGCCGATTCTGCACGACATGCAGAAGTGGAGCGACAAATATGCTCGCAGCGAGTCTTAAGACTCAACTCAGAAAAGAGAGGTATAGTACCAATATATGAGAGTGTTATTGATCGAAGATGAACATAAAATTGCACGCGCGCTGAAAAAAGCGCTCGAGCAGGAAAGCTACGCCGTCGATGTGGCGTACGATGGCGACGAGGGCTACGCCATGGCAACGACCGAGCCCTACGACGCGGCGATCATCGACCGCATGCTGCCGGGCGAGTACAACGGACTCACTATCGTAAAAGCCATGCGCGACGCCCGGATCCACACGCCAGTGTTGCTCCTTACGGCACTTGGCAGCGTCAAAGACCGCACCGAAGGACTCGACAGCGGTGCCGACGATTACCTCGTGAAACCGTTCGCGCTCGAGGAGCTGCTAGCCCGCGTCCGCGCACTGCTGCGCCGCCCCAAAGAAGTCCAATCGACCGTCTTAATGGCAGGTGACCTATCGCTCGACACCGTCACCTATGAAGTAAAGCGCGGCGACACTATCATCCAGCTAACTGGCAAGGAATTCGCCCTGCTTGAATATCTTCTCCGAAACCAAGGCCGACCCCTGCCAAAAGAACTCATCATCGCCCACGTATGGGACTACGATGCTGACATTTTGCCTAACACCGTCGAAGTATACATTAAATACCTGCGCGCAAAAGTCGACCAGCCGTTTGAGAAACAGCTCATTCACACCGTTCGCGGCTTCGGCTACAAGCTGCAGACAAGCGAGTAATTCGCGGCCGTGTTCCAGTCCGCGACACTCAAACTGACCGCCTGGTACCTGGCTATTCTTATTGCGATCAGCCTGCTGTTTAGCGTTATTATTTATTCCACCGCTTCAAAAGAAGTCGGCTCGAGAATCGGCTTTTTGCAAAAAACGTCGCAGCCGATCTTGTTCGATGACAGTCCGGCAAAGTTCGGGCTTTTGCGCGACAGCCAAGTTCATGCGGCAGAAGAAAACCTGCTCGTGTCATTGTTCGTCACCAATATCTGTATTTGGATCGCCGGTGGTTTCGGCAGCTACTATCTGGCGCGGCGCACACTGACGCCGATCGAAGAGGCGCACGAGGCGCAGTCGCGCTTTACCAGCGACGCCAGCCATGAGTTGCGCACGCCGCTCGCTAGCATGAAAACTGAGCTGGAAGTCGCGCTGCGCGATCCCAAACTTGAAAAAAGCGAGATGCGCGAACTACTCGTCAGCAACCTTGAGGAAGTAGATAAACTCACGAAACTATCGCAGAATCTACTGCAGCTTTCACAACTGGATCACGAAGGTCTTTCGCGCGAGAGGGTAACGCTCTATGACATCGCCAGGTCGGTTATGGAGCGCTTCGATAAAACTGGCAAACGGGTCCAGCTGACCGGCAACAAATCATATGCGGTCACCGCGAACAAATCAAGCATCGAGGAGTTGCTAACGATCCTGCTTGATAACGCGCTCAAGTATAGCCCGGAAGATTCAAAGGTGCATGTTTCTCTTATCGGCCAGAGGCACATGGCCGGTTTTGAAGTCAGCAACACGGGCGAGGGCATTCCGTCAGACGTTTTGCCGCATATTTTTGACCGCTTCTACAGAGCGGATTCGTCACGCACCGGCGGTAAAAAAGGCGGCTATGGCTTAGGGCTGTCGCTTGCCAAAAAAATCGTTGAACTAAACAACGGTGAACTTGCTGTCAGCAGCGCCAGGGGGCAAACAACTACCTTTCGTGTTCTTCTGCCAAATTACAGGAAATCTCAAGCAAAAAATCAGTAAGGCATCTTATATTCATGATGTCAAACTAATCAAGGAGACCTCATGAACGTCACAACAAGAGGAGTAAGAAATGCTCTTCGCAGCCCGGTGCGATCCGGCGCAATTATCATAATGCTTGCCATCAGCATCGGACTGGTGCTGGCTATGCTCGTTGCCCGCGCCAGCGTCAACGGGAAAATCAGCGAAGTGAAGGCAACCACCGCGACCGGAATCACCATAAATCCCGCAGGAATCAAGGACGGCTTCGGCGGCGGTGACCCACTGACAGCCGACCAGATCAAGAAAATCAAGGACACCCCGCACATTGCTAGCGTTGCCAGCACACTGACCGACCAGTTAGGAAGCGACGATACCAACCTGACTCCCTCGTTCGAGTTGGGCAGCTTCGGCAAACGAATAATGCGTTTTGAAAGCAGTGCCCGCCCAGACGATACGCCGTCCGTTAAATCCAGCGGCGACATGCCGATATCAGGCAAAATGCCCGCCCCGCGCACCACCGTTACCGGTACCAGCGACCCAGCTTTCATCGCGCCTCAGGCCAAGCTCACCAGCGGCGACATGATCGACGGAAACGGCAGCGATAACGTTGCGCTCATCGGGAAGGCGCTCGCCGACAAAAACCACCTGAAAGTTGGCGACACGTTTACCGCCTACGGCAAAAAAATTACCGTAAAAGGCATTTTCTCGGTGGATAGCATTTTCCAGAACAACGGCGTTATCATGCCGCTCGCTACGCTGCAAACGCTCACCAAGCAGCCGGGCGCCGTCACCAGCGTATCCGCAACAGTCGACAGCAGCGACAACGTTGCAAGCACGGTAGACGCTCTGAAGAAGACACTTGGCGACAAAGCCGACATTACCAGCCAGCAGGAACAGGCCGAAAACAGCGTGAAGCCGCTTGAAGGCATTGCCTCGCTTGCAATGGCCGGAGTTATTGCCGCTAGCCTTGCCGGCGCGATCATCGTTCTGCTTTCAATGATCATGATCGTCCGCGAACGCCAGCGCGAGATTGGCGTTATCAAAGCCATCGGCGGCACGAACGTTAAGGTTATTACGCAGTTCGTTACCGAAGCCCTCACGCTCACAGTTATCAGCGGAATCATCGGACTTTGCCTTGGCGTCGCGGTCAGCGGCCCGATGACACAATCACTCGTTGACGGCAGCAATAATCCTGCATCCTCGTTCAGTAGCGGTTCGGGCGAACGCAAGCCGATAATGATGCGCGGCCCAATATCCCTGGAAGGTGTTGGCGGCGGTATCAGAAAAGTAAGCAGTACTCTCACTCCGGCAACATTCGTCAGCAGTATCGGCGTCATACTTCTTATCGCCATCGTTGGCAGTGCCGTGCCGGCCTGGGTCATCGCCCGCGTCAAACCAGCCGAAGTGCTGAGAACAGAATAAAGGAGACTCTATGCTATCAGTAAACAATCTTACGAAAAATTTTGAAGCGGCGCACGGAACAGTGCAAGCGCTAAGAGGTGTCGACTTCCAAGTGGAAACGGGCGAGTTCGCCTCAATAATCGGCAAAAGCGGTAGCGGAAAATCGACCCTGCTCAGCATGCTCGGCGCGCTCGACACGCCGTCGGGCGGCGAGATTCTGGTGGACGACGTAGACATTGCTAAGCTTTCCGAAAAGGAGCAAACGGCGTACCGGGCCCGCAAAATCGGCTTCGTATTCCAGCACTACAACCTCATCCCCAATCTCAGCGCCCGCGAAAACGTCATGCTGGCGCTCGAGTTCGGCGGCATGAAAGGCTCAAAGGCACGAAGTGAACGGGCGGCCGAGCTGCTCAGTGAAGTCGGCATCGAAAACGACGAGCAATTGCGAAAACCCGCCAAGCTCAGCGGCGGCCAGCAGCAGCGGGTTTCCATAGCGCGCGCACTCGCCAACAAGCCGGCGATCATTTTAGCCGACGAACCGACGGGCAATCTCGACAGCGAAACAGGTAGAAAGATCTTCGACCTCCTCCACACGCTTTGCCGCACCGAAAATACCACCATTCTGGCCGTTACGCACGACTTGGATATTGCCGGCAAAACCGACCGCACATTCACGCTAAAAGACGGAAAAATTCTTCCAGATAAGCGATAGCGTCGTGCTTTTAGCAACACCGCGCGATTTTCAGAATTCACTCAGATTCATGGTTCATACTGATGGAGTAGCGGGACGAACGGGGTAAATAACACCTTAGCCGCTACGCAAAAATGAAGAAGGAGGGGTACAAAAACATGAACACCACCAAAACCATTTACATCAGTAAAAAAGGCATGAAAGAACTGAAAAAAGTAGTCTCGCGACTGGAGCGCGACAAGAACGAGGCATACGCCAGGCTGCGCGAAATCGACAAGACTGACGGCCACGATGAACGCTATGCCCGCATCGAGCATCTTGCTAACATCGAGGTGATTGAGAGCGAGCTAGCCGAAAAGAAAGCAGCACTGGCAAGCGCAAAACTCTTCCCGCGTAAGCGCGACGCCCTCAAGGTGGCGATCGGCTCGGTCGTTGACCTGCTTGATACGCACGGACGAATCGTTCGTTACACCCTTGTAGACAGTATCGAAGCCAACCCGAGTGACGGCCGTATTTCCATCAAAAGTCCGCTCGGCCGCAGCCTCGTTGGCAAGCAGATCCAAGATGTCGTTGAGTGGAGCGCCGGCCTTCGCACCAACCGCCTGCAACTGGTAGGTATCGGCTAGTTTCACTTTCCTACAAAAAGAGCGCGACCCGAGAGAGTCACGCTCTTTTTTATTGTAATTTGCTACAATAGTACTAATGCTTTACTACACAAAAACCGTCCACCAAGTCTTAAAAGAGCTGGAAGTTTCCGAAAACGGGCTTGCCGCGACCGACGCCGAGGAGCGTCTGCAGCGCTTTGGTCCGAACGCCATCAAAGTTGCCGGAGAGCCGCTATGGCGAAAACTCGTTGAGCCGTTTGCCAACGTCTTCATGCTAGTGCTGTTTGTTGCAGCGGCTATCAGCTTGTATCACCACGACACGCTCGATGCCGTCATCATTGCCGCCATCATGGCCGCCAGCGCGATCATTTACTACGTGCAGAGGTTTTCAACTGAACGGATTTTGCGCTCACTGCAAAAACACTCCACGCAAAATACAGAAGTGCTGCGCGATGGCAAAACGATAGAGATCGATTCTGAGTTGCTCGTTCCTGGTGATATCATCACGCTGAACGAGGGTGAGAAAATACCGGCAGACGCGCGCCTGCTAACAGCTCAGACGCTACGCGTCGACGAGTCGCAGCTCACCGGCGAATCGCTGCCTATCAGCAAGCAAACCGAAGCTATTTCCGGCGAAAAAGAGGTTTACGAACAAACCAACATGCTGTTTCAAGGCTCCTTCGTCATTTCCGGCGAGGCCACGGCAGTTATTGTCGCAACGGGCAACGACAGCGAATTCGGCCAGCTTGCCGCACTCACCACGGAAGGCACGACCTCGCAGAGTCCCGTTCAGAAAAAAATTGATAAATTGCTTTCGCAGATTATCGGTGTTATCGCGGGCATCGCCGTGGTTGCGTTCAGTCTGTCGCTGCTGCGCGGCATGGATATAACGGAAAGCCTACGCTTCGTTATTGCGCTCTCGGTCAGCGCCGTGCCGGAAAGCCTACCTGTGGCAATTTCCGTCGTGCTGGTGCTTGGCATGCGCCGCATGGCTGGCAAAAAAGCACTGGTCCGGACCATGCGCTCCATTGAAACCATCGGCGTTATTACTACCATAGCCACAGATAAAACCGGCACGCTCACCAAAAATCAGCTGACCGTTCAAGAAACATGGCAGCCGGAGGGAGGCGGTGCCAATCTTCTGAGGACTATCGCAAGTTCAACAAACTATCTCTCACATAAGATTCACGATCCGCTCGATACCGCACTCGACATTTTCACCCGACACCATCGTGTAGAGCGCTCTTCGCAGCCGCCGCTGCGCATCCTGCCGTTCGACCAATCCGCCGCCATGAGCGGCAACGTGTGGCATCACGGCAGCGAATATGAGCTCTACGTGAAAGGCGCGCCCGAGCACGTCCTGATGCGCTGTGACCTTACCGAGAACGAACACGAGCGTGTCGGCGCGCAGCTACACAAGCTCACCGGCAGCGGCTACCGCGTCATTGCACTGGCTCACCGCACGCTGTCTCGTCCTATCTCAAAATTCAGCGACCTCACCAAGAAAGACAAGCTGACCTTCGATGGTCTCGTTGCCGTTGCCGATGCGCTCCGGCCGGAGGCAAAAAGTGCCATCCGCGGCGCGCTCCGAGCCGGCGTCACCGTGCGCATGATTACCGGCGACCACTTCGAAACGGCGTATCATATTGCCCGAGAATTGGGCATGGTGCACTCGCGCGACCAAGTGTTCGACGCCCGCCACATGAGCGTCATGAGCGATGAAGAGCTCGAGAAAATTATTGGTGACATCCGCGTATTTTCACGCGTGACACCCGAGCATAAATACCGTATTTTGATGCTGCTCAAAAAGCACGACGTGACCGCCATGACAGGCGACGGCGTCAATGACGTGCCAGCCTTAGCGAACGCAAACGTCGGCGTTGCCATGGGAAGCGGCGCCCAGATCGCCAAAGATGCCGGCGATATCATCCTTATCGACGACAATTTCAAGAGTATCGTCGGCGCCATGCAGGAAGGCCGTACGATTTTTGCCAATATCCGGCGAATGTTATTTTATCTCCTTTCCACCAACGCCGGGGAAGTGCTGGTTGCGCTCGGATCACTCATCATTGGCCTGCCGGTTCCGCTTTTACCGGTACAGATCCTCTGGATCAACCTTGTTACCGATACAGCCATGGTCATTCCGCTCGGACTCGAGCCGGGCGAGGCTTTCAATATGACCAAAAAGCCGAACAAACCCGACGCGCCAATACTCGGCAAGCTGCTCGTCTCGCGGATGGTAATGGTCGCCCTCACCATGGCAGCACTAACGCTTGGCATGTACGCGTATTACGGCGCGCACTACGGCCACGATTACGCCCGCACGATAGCGTTTTCAGCGCTCGTCGTAATGCAGTGGGCGAACGCAATTTGCACACGCAGCGACGACGAGTCACTCTTCGGCCGAGCGCGCGTATTTAACGGTACGTTTTACGCGGGCCTCACGCTTGCCATCAGCATGCAGCTCTTCGCGCTGTTTGGTCCGCTCGGTAACATGCTGCACATTTCACCGGTAGCGATCGGCGACCTTGTCATTACCGGCGCAATCGCGTTTGCTGTGCCGATTCTGCTGGTTGAAATTCACAAATTCATCGGCCGGCGTTTTTACAACCGCGGCCACCGCAAAAAAGCAGCCGTAACGGAGAGAAGACTGCTAGCAAAAGCCAGCTAAAAATGCTACACTAATGAAGTTTTGGGGTGTCGCCAAGTGGTAAGGCACATGGTTTTGGTCCATGCATTCGGGGGTTCGAATCCCTCCACCCCAGCCA
>CAMLDM010000019.1 GCA_946479025.1 uncultured Candidatus Saccharibacteria bacterium
GTGATTAGCTAAGCCGCGTCTCGCCATATTGATACTGCCTTGGAGGGTGTATAATTTCCTTATGCCATTTCCTCTTCTTTTAAACCGCCCGGAAGCACAGCAGGTGTTCCAAGAAGTAGTTGCTGATCTTCCCAATGACGTAGAAGCATACATCGTCGGCGGAGCAGTCCGTAATGCGCTCTATTATCACCACTTCAAAGAGCGGCTTCGCCAGCGCGACTACGATCAGATTGCTACTAAAAATTCGCGGCATTATCTGGACTTTTTGCGCTCAAAAGGATTTTACGAAGGCAAGATCGTCCATGACGATCAGCTCATCCTTTGTAAAGATCTGGTGCGACCCGCCACGCCAAATGGATATGACGACACGGTCGTTTTTGATATCCATCCGATCGATAACACCACCGCGGAAGAAAATCTTCTCACACACGTTGGCCTTACTATTAACGGGTTCGCGCTTTCGCTCCGGGATGTATTCGCGCCTAACTGGATTGAACGTATTATCGAACTGCCGCACGCAAAAGACGATCTGGCAAAGAAGCAGATGCATGTTAATATGGCGGGCTACGCCTCCGATCCGGCGTACTTTTTCTCCGTGCTCCGCTTCATGGGAGCCGGGTTTGCGCCGCCGCCTCACGATGAAATGAAGCTTCTGCTCGAGGAGTTACCGAAGCTGGAAAATGAACGGTTCGGACGAAATGTTACCAAGATTTATGAATATCTAGGGGGAGAAGCAAACGCCCGGCGACTTGCCGATACTTTGGGAGTGCAGGGAGATGTTTTCAGCGAACAAGCTGTTAAAAGCGGCCACGTAAGTATTACGCCTATACCTTCTGAATAATGACATAGACTTCCGGCTCGCCCCATATAAAAAGCCCAGATCTTACGATTTGGGCTTTAGTTCACTAGATGCGCTGAGCTTTACGCTTTGCTGCTTTTAGTTTCTTTTTACGAGCGCGTTTGATATCGGCGCTGTGCCAACTGCGGTGTTTTGCCATTGATTTCCTTTTTTAAAAACTCTGGTAATTGTACCATACTATCCCGTAAGGTTCCAAAAGTTGAGATTTTGCTAAAGATACCCGAGCGTCTTAAGCACCACCTCGTCAACCTCAACCATGCCTGTTGCTTGGGATTTGTCATAGGTTGTTCGGGTACGGTCACTCGGCAAGCGAATCTCACTGACGCCCTCCTGTTTGCGTGACGCCCTAATGATCTTAACCAAGTCGGAAGTTTGTGCCTTGAAATCTGCGATATCAACCAAGAGCTCCGGATTAATGGCCATAAACATGTTGCCATAGTCCTTTCCGTTATTCTCATAGTCGCAGTACGCCGAGGCAACAAGCGGACCGGAAAGAAGTTCGACGATCATGCTGAGTCCAGCTCCTTTGTAGCTATTATCAAAAGGATACAGCGCGCCCTCAAGCGCTTCGTTCGGATCAACGGTCGGACGGCCTTCTTTATCAATAGCTACACCCTCCGGAAGCCGTTCACCATGCACCCGGGCAAGAACAAGCCCCGTCCAAGTCATCTTTGAGGTACCCATGTCAAACAGTAGCGGTTGGTCTAAAGTTGGCACGCCAAAGGCCATAGGGTTCGTGCCAAAAAGAGGGTCGCTGCTTCCAAAGGGCGCGATGACTCCGGCAGAACGAGCCATAGCAATACCGATCAGGTCATTTTGAGCAATACGATCAACGTAATACCCCAGGGCACCACTGCTACAAAATGTGTTATTCACACCGACGATTCCAAAGTCATGCTCCTTAGCTTTTTGAATAACCGCATCAACCGCCTGCTGACAGGCCAAAGGAGCGGGGGCATGGTGCGCATTGATGAGCTGTGACAGTTTCGTATCGCGAGTAATTTCCATAGGCGCAGTCGGTTTTTCATCTTGTACAGGTTCACCTCCTATCAGTTTGGCAATGCCCATCGAGGTAATTCCGGACATGTCAGCCCACAACAAAACGTCGGCCATTCTGATTGCTTCGGCTTCACTAAAGTCCTTCTGAGTAAAGGTGTTTAACATTTTGGACCGCAGTTCATTGATGGATATTTTCATAGAGGTATTATATCAAGCCCCGGCCGATCCGGAGTAAGATCGACAAACTTAACTTTGCCCCATGGTCACTCTTATCCCGTGACTCATCTCACAGACATCCGTTCCAGTAGGTGCTACATTCAAACGGTAACGGAGGGAGGTATTATGGGGAATATTCAACAAATATCACGATTCAAACGATGGCTGGGGGTGGTAGCTGCCGGCTTCGTCGGCCTTAGCGCTTCGTTTCTTATCTCGCTAAGCAGTGGCAACGCGCTGCTTGCCGAGAGCGGGTCGGGACAAATAAGCGGCCGGGTGATGGAAACAAACGGCACGCCGATTGCGGGTGCCACTGTCAAGGCGTTCGCTTCCGCGGACGCCTATTATCATGGCGAGATGGCCGCGAATACCGTAAGTGCGAGTGATGGCAGCTATACGCTCGGCAGTCTGCCGGACGGTAACTACACGGTGCTTTTCAATGACTATTCAGATGGTGGCAGCAACCACGCCTGGGCCTGGCAATTTTATAACACGTCGAATAAAATTCCCGAGCTCGCAAACCAGGTTGCGGTAAACGGCGGCGCCACAGTAGATGGTATCGACGCATATCTGCTACCGGCTGGCCAAATCAGCGGCAAGGTTACCGACCGTAGCGGCAATCCGCTGGCTAATATTAAGGTGGGCGCTTACGGCATGAACGACGACTTTGCGAACAATCAGGAACTGCCAATAACCAGCACGACGGGCGCCGATGGCACGTACACGCTCCAAGGCGTTATGGCAAACGTTTATGATTACGCCGTTACCTTCAACATGAACCATGTCGATCACTATGCACAGCTCTGGTATGACAACGTCACTTCGTCGGATGATGCGGCCGGCGTGAATGTTGCTGCGGGCCAAACCCACACAGGCATCGATGCGCAGCTTTACCAAACCGGGCAGATAAGCGGAACTGTCACGACGCAATTCGGCAAGACGCTGGGCGGCATTACGCTTGAGTTGTTTGCACAGGGTGTAAATGTAGGGGACGGACCCTTTGCCACTGCGCTTACGGACGGCTCGGGCGCGTTTACATTTCAGGACGTTCCTACAGGTACGTACTATCTGAACGTAAACGACCAGAATTCAGACACCTACAAAGACGCATATTCCAGTCAGTGGTACGACCGCGTATCTTCGGAAAGTGATGCAACGCCGCTAAATGTTACGGCTGGCGGTAACCTGGCCGTGAACGTACACCTCAATAAACTCGTACCGACACTGACCGTCCTTACGTCTACGCCAAACCCGGCACACGTCGGTCAAAGAGTAACGTTCACCGCGCTATCACTACCAGTACTACACGGCGGCCTCATGATTTTCAAGGACAACGGACAGCTCATGCCAGGCTGCGCGTTTACGCAGTTCTCCAGCATGACGGCGACCTGCAACGTTAGCTATAATCAGCCCGGCATTCACAATGTGACTGCCTCTTTTGCGGGTGATATGACATACGGCGCAAGCACGTCCAACACCGTGATAGAGAAAGTGGTTGGCCGCCACTGGTAAATTATTACGGTCGTTTAGGGTTGGGAAGTCGGGGTCGACATTCAAGCGATATCACAGGTCATGAGCCAAGCGTAGAATTTTCTGGTAAAGTAACTATATGGATCGACGCACGAAAAGTAGCGCCAAACGCAAGCTCGCCAATTCATTTGGTTATCTCGGTTATTTGTTCTGCTTCTTACAGTGGTTTTGGGTCGTATTGCTTTATTTCAGCGTACTCAAGCTCGTCACTACACCGCTGGTTCCGCACGCCGACAGCCACACCGAGCAGATTTCGCTGCCAACATATACGCTCCCGAGCTCGCTCGAAATCATCATCTTTGTGGTCGTCGTGCTCGTGATGATCGCCGCCACCGTGTATGCATTTATTCAAATACCCGTCGGTGTCGCAAAAACCAGCGACAAGGTCGTACACAAGACCGCCGAAACGATGGCGCCGATTATTATTAAGTCGCAACACAAAAAAGACACCAAGAAAAACCGCATCAAAATAACCGCGAGACTTATACTGGCAATCAAGCTGCTACTAGTCATTATTCCTGTAGCGCTGACAGCAGCGTCGGGGCTGCTGAAAGACCAGCCCGTTGATTATGCGGTCGCTCTGGCCGTCGGCATCGGAATCAGCAGTCTGAGTGTCATTTTCTTTGCCGTCCAATACGCCCTGGCACGCCTACTTCATGTTAAATTACCGGACGTAGCGTAATGATTGAAACCAAAAAGCGCTGCAAATGGGCCGAGTCCAGCGAACTCATGACGAAATATCACGACGAAGAGTGGGGCAGGCCGCTCCACGATGACCGCCGGCTGTTTGAGATGCTCAACCTGGAGGGCGCACAGGCGGGACTAAGCTGGCAAACGATCCTGGCTAGGCGCGACAATTACCGTAAAGCTTTTGACAATTTTAACGCAGAAAAGATCGCGCGTTACGATGACAAAAAGCGCGCTGAGCTGTTGCAAGACGCTGGCATCATCCGCAACCGGCTAAAAATCAACGCCGTCATCGAAAACGCAAAAGCATATTTGGAAATCAAACGGACCTCCGGGAGTTTCGATGCGTACGTTTGGAGTTTCACAGATAGCAAAACTCTTCTTCGTCCCGACCAAATGCAAGCTGAAAAAATAAGCAAAACCATGAGCAAAGACCTGAAAAAGCGCGGCTTCCGCTTCATCGGCCCAACAACATGCTACGCCTTCATGCAGGCAACCGGCATAGTGAACGATCACGAGCCAAGCTGTTTTTACTCAAAAAACCGACCGTAACACGTCGCTTGCAGGGCGTCCCGTGAAGGTCTACAATCTTACTATGGAAGACCTCGATATATCATACATGCGCGTAGCGCTTGACGCGGCAAAAGCATCAAAGGAGAGCGGGGACGTACCTTTTGGAGCGGTTGTGGTACATGAAAACAAAATAATCGCTGCCGTTTCAAACAGCGAGCACGTCGACCAAGACGTCACCAAACACGCCGAACTAAAAGCAATCAGCGAAGCAAGCCGCATTCTCGGCACGCGCGATTTAAGCGATTGCACCGTCTACAGCACCGTCGAGCCATGCCCGATGTGTGCGGGCGCGATTTTCCATGCCTGCGTAAGACGCGTGGTATTCGGGATGTCGCGCGACGATTTAACACACTTGTTTCGCACCCGTAATATCCGCCTGTGGCACTTAGCCGACGATTGGCATTATAGGCCGGAGATCGTCGGTGGGATACTGAAGGACGAAGTAATCGAGGTATTTTTAGATTACAAACAGCCGTTCAGAGTACCGGCCAAAGCCAAAAAAGCGCCGATAAAAACCATATAACAGAACCGCCGGCTATGTCCTCCCGCTCTTATCATCTGCTATACTTCTCCTATGAGCGCTGACAAATACAAAAGACTTGTCCAGACTTCCGTCACCTGCTTTCTTTACCATAATGACAAGTATCTTTTTCTCAAACGGAACTTAAACAAACGAGTTGATCCCGGCAGATTAAATGGCGTCGGCGGACGGCTTGAACCCGGTGAAAATTACCTGGATGCTGCAATCCGGGAAACCGAGGAAGAAACAGGCTACCAGGTGAACGTCGAAGATGTCAGCCTTTCGGGCGTCGTAAAATTGGAGGGCGGCTACGACGAAGATTGGGTAATGTGTTTTTTCAAAATTAAAGTTCCTCACATGAACATACCACTTGGCAGTAAGGTAGAAAATGAGGGCGAACTAATATGGCTTCACAAAGATGAGATCCTCAAAAGTGAGCATGATCTCGTCGACGATCTGAACTATTGCATGCAGGATATCGTTAACGGCAAAGAACAGTTTTTCATCACGGCACAGCTCGACACGCATCAGAAAATTACAGCGGCAAGCATTAGCAAGAGATAAGCTTCACGCTCAACACCCGACAAACAGTAGTATCCTGGTATAATATTGAAATCATGGATACGTATCCGAGAGGTAAATGGAGTCCGCCCGACACGCCCGAGCAAAAGCCTCTCGTTGGCCTCGACTTAGACGTACCGGTGATTGGTTCGGACTCAAGCGAGAAGTTTGGCACCAAATACAGCACATATTCCGGCACAGCTAATATTTATGTACAGGCTCCAAATCCGGTTTTACCAGGCGAACTCTACAATCACCCCAGACCCCCACTTAATACATACGTCGGAGATATGGGCTTTGTTGCGCACGTCAATCAGTCTCGGGAAAACGAATCTATTGCAACATTCTTTGGATCAAGCGGCGGTCCGGGCAGCGCATCCCGGCTTCAAATGGATGTACAGAACCTCGGACCAAATGGAATTCTTCATGACCCATACGGACACGTTGAGCCACGTATTGTTGAGAATGAAGCATCGCCAATCGCCGAAGCAAATATTGTATGCGTCGACCCGATCGGCACGGGTCATAGCCGCATGGCACCAGGACAAAACGAAACCCGGTTTTACGACGTACAGTCGGACGCAGAGCTACATGCCGAATTCATAAAAACGTATCGCGAGACGTTTCACCAAACTGACAGTCCACTAATTATTGTCGGTTCGTCCTACGCCGCCTTCCGTGCAACCGGCGGCGCCCTGGAGCTTGAGAAACAGGGCGTCCATGTCGATGGCCTCGTGTTTATTTCTGGCCACTATGACTATTCACTTCAGGATTACGACCAAGAAGATCCACGGCCATACGCCTACCGCCTTCCAGCCATGGCCCTCTCGGCGCATCATTTCTTTAAAGACAGACACAAGTCAACTGCCGCGATGGCTCTGTACGAAGAAGTAGTAATGTATGCCAAAAGTGAATACATCGACATACTTGAAAACCTTGAAGCAATGTCTGCCGAAGAGCGCAGAACTGCTGCGGAAAAACTTTCCAGATATATCGGACTTTCAGCTGAGGAGATCGACGCTGCCGGCTTTAGAATTGACCCCTTTGATTTTCAAGACGCCCTGCTTGAAGACCGAGGCATGGTTCTCAGTGCTCTTGATGGCCGCCTGGCATTTCCGGATTCAGAATTCGAGATTGATCCCGCGATTGACCGCTGGGAGAAGGTATACAAAGAGGCCGTGAAAGACCACCCGAGATTTCCATACATCAAAGACGACTACAAGTTTATTGCGCCCGTTGCCGAGCACTGGCGCTTTACAGGAGCATGGCAAGACGGGCGTGTCGACACCGCCATGGAAGAGCTGCTGACACGAAACCCAGATCTTCATATTCTCCATTGTGCCGGTATTTACGATTTTACGAACCCTCCGCTTTGTGCGGAAGATTTCTGGGACCGCATGAGTGAAAAGACCGGCGTGACCGTCCGCCGAATCGCCGCGCTCGCTATCAGCGACTATCAGGTGACGCCAGGAAACATTCCGACTTCAGCGTATGCAGGTTACCGCACCGAGCCAGGCGTCGATATTGCATTGTTTCGTGCAGGTCATGCCACAGGCGCGGATCCCTTTGCGCGGAGGGAACTAGGCACTGCGTTGCGCTCCATGGCACGGACTTTGCGTGAAAAAAGAAACGAGCAGCGCTCTTCAAAGCAACACGAAAGAGAGTCGAACCAAAGTCGCGATGGACTCGCCTGATCAACACTTATCGTGCTACAAAGTACCGAATCGCTCCCTCAGTTGGTCTACCGTCTCACGGAATGCCGCTTCATCGCGGGCAAGGGCGATACGTATATGGCGATCGCCGCTTTTCGGATCGTTCCAAAAGAACGTGCTTCCTGCCAGCACTTCAATATTCGCGTTATGCGCCGCCTGCTGAAGTTGCCGAATCGTCACCTTCGGGTCGGTAATACGCACCCAGGCAATACTCACATTCGCCTGGCGGCGCTCTATCTTGAAGGGAAGCCCCGCCAAACCTTCCTTTAAGTACGCAAGGTTTCGGCGAATAATCGTATCTGTATCCTTAATATCCGTGCGGATAGCGTCTTCTACAAACGCCGTTATCACCTTGATGATAAACGGCGAGTGACGCAGCAGTAGCGTACTGTGCATGCGGTCGAAAGATGGGATGAGGCGCTTGCTTACGTGCAAAATGGAGGCTTTCAGATCCATCGTTGGCAAGAATTTTCCGCTATCCTCAATGATAATATAGTCGATGTCGTATTCGTCGAAAATCTTGTAGCAATCCACGTGCGTAAACGCCGGATCGCGACAGATGAATGGCATGAAACACATGTCGATAATAAGTTTCTTGTGCCTTTCGCGGCAAAATTTCGCCAGTTCACGATAGCCTTCTTCACCAAATTCGTCCAGGCAAAATCCCGTCGGGTTGTTTGGATTAACTAAAAACAGCGCGTCGGACCGGACGTGCTCGGACAGTTTTTCGTATATCGACCCCGGGTCATACAGCAGCGATTCTTCCAGGGGTGCCGCAATAATGCCGCCATCTTTTAGCAGATCGGGGATGAGATCGACGCAAGGCGTTATAAGTGACACGCTGATGTTTTGCGCACGCAAGAAATTACTTACCAGCGCCGTAACTACGGAGGAAGAATAGTTGATGTAGTTCTTGCCGCTCGTCAGTGCCGTCTTCGCGCGTCGCAGGTCAAAAAAAGCGCTCAAAAACTCCCGCTCGATCTCGGCCTGGTGAGTGTGATGCGTTGAACGCCAGTACGCAGGAAGTTCATCGATGATTCGCTGCTGACGGTCGGAAATCATGTGCAGGTTATGAGCACTGGCTACGTTGTGAGGAGTTAACAGCGCCTTCAGCTCGCCAATCGTGATGTTGTTTGGCTGAGCGTCGTCGTCTTCGCCGATTGACGACACCCACAGATCGGTAAATAGCTTCACATAGGCATGGTAGGCCACTCTGTCGGTAATACGTTCGACCCGTATCTTGTCCCGCTCCAGACGGCTGATAAAAACAATACCTTCGCAGATGGCGATATCAAAAACGTCATTAAAATCGTAGTCGTTTAGCTTATTCACGAGCAGTACGTCGTTTGCAGCGGCGGGATTGACGCGTATATTTTCCGATGCTACGGTAATTACCATGCGGTCTTTGCGACCCTGTTTACGCAGTTTATCGCGATACGCGTGCAAATTATCCGCTACGAGCAGCCTGGCATTACTCGAAAGGTCGGTAAAACCGAGAACATCGCCCTTCATCTCGCCAAGCTCGTCCAGCATGCGCACGTATTCGTCGGTACTAATCGTCACGTCATTCATTCCGCTAGTATATACAAGGCCATTCTATTATTAAATACGCGACGTTAAAAGTGCTATACTAAAGCTAGCATAAGGGGAGCACGTCATGACGACAAAAAGCGACAAAGCATCGGTAAAAATCATTAACCAGCACGGACCGATGGGATTCGTCATGTTTGCGGCTTTCATCGGTGCTTTGGTGTATTTCTTCCAGCAGGCGCACGGATTCGGCGACGTGCTTTTTGCCTTCTTAAAAGCGCTCGTTTGGCCGGGATTCGTTGTATATTATGCACTCGGACTTCTCGGCGCTTAAGGAGTGGGTGTATTCATTTTAGGTTACGAAACCCTTTACTTTTAGAATATGCAAATATAGCTATTGACTACCGAATATGGACAGCATATACTCCTCATTAGAAGCACTTTTACCAGAGTACACGCCGCTAATGGTCACCTCCACCAAGGTTGTCAAATAGCTGAGAATTTAGGCAATTATTGGATAGAAAAATACATGAAACTTGCGCTAAGGGAAGCATATCCCGTTGCTCCCGTAGACCCTTTATCAGTCAGTCCTGATCCCGGTGAAATGGGACAGATGTACATAGGCGCGCGCGAAAAATACCACGACGGCATGACGCTGGCCTGTGCCAAGCCAAGAGGATCTTTTACGTACGAAGAAATCAAGGCGTTTTACGCCATTGAGTCCGTACAGCCAGGGTTTTCCGATGTGGAATTTTTCGACAAATACTTCGAAACGACGCCGCCCGACAACGACTCACACGCCGCCCGCCCAGGACAAACCATCGATGAATACACGCTGGAAATGCGCGAAAAATTCATCTTCCCCAACACCGACCAAGGCCACTTCGACGTATGGCTGCCGTACGACCGTTCGGTTGCGGGAGTCGGCCGGTTCGGTAAACACTCCTTTCTCTGGGACGGTTACCATATGGCAAAAGGGTACGCAGCCGATGAACGCTGGGATCTGGTGTTCAACATCGTTGACAATACCGAACACCAGATCAATAAATTCGGCTACCCGTTAAACGGCAGTGCCGATTTTTACGCGACCCGCGCTCAGCCGGACTACTTTGCGCACATGGTACGAATGGCAGCGGATGAGTTCGGACCTGAAGTGCTGGTGCGCTACCTGCCGGCAATGGAGCGAGTATACCGCGACTACTGGATGAACGGCAAGGAAGAGCTGGCCGCGCTACCGGACGATGGCAAGGCACACGCTCACCGTTCGCTGGTGCGCATGCCCGACGGCTCGTTCCTCAACCGCTACTGGGACGACGGGGAAGGCCCGCGACTGGAGTCGTATAAAGAAGACGTCGAACTTGCCGATGAAGTCATCGCCTCGATGACGACTGAAGACCTGATACTCCGAGCTGCTGATGAGCTGGAAATGTCCATTACCGACATGACCGAGTTAACGTTCGAGGAGCTAGCGGAACTGCTGGATGACACAATAGAGATCGTCCGCAAAAAGGTATATAAATGCCTTCGTCTTGCCGCGGCCAGCGGCTGGGACTTCAGTAGCCGCTGGCTCGCCGACGGCAAAAATCTCCACACCATCAACACAACTGACATTCTGCCAGTAGACCACAACAGCCTCCTCGCCTATAACGAGGAAACACTCGCCATGGCATATGAAGCCAAGGCAATGATGGCAGAAGATAAACTGGAAAAAGAAGAAGCTCTACAAAAAGCCGCTGAGTATTGGGAAACGAAAGACCAGCGCGTTGCCGCCATCAATAAATACCACTGGGACCCTAAGGATAAAGTGTACCGCGACAACAACTTCATTGAAGGTCGCCAGACAGATATCCTCTCATCCGCAATGTCCTACCCGTTATATGCAGGCATCTCCAACGAAGAGCAGGATTTCGGCGTTGCAGAAGCCATAAGGAGCCGCCTCTTGATGCGCGGCGGTGTCGCTACCACTACCACCGAAGGAAGCACTCAGCAATGGGACGGCGAAAAAGTATGGGCGCCGACCAACTGGGCAACGGTACGCGGCCTGGCACGGGCAGCCCACAGACTCATCGAACTTGAGGCAAAATTAACGGCAGGGCTGAAAAAACGGGAAGTAGAAGAGAAGGTAGAGCCTCTATTTAAGCTTGCCGAAGAAGTTAAGAACAGCTACATGGAAGGCATTCAGATCGCTTTCAATACACACGGCATCGTGCCCGAAAAACACCGCGGCGACGACCCGGCAACTTTGGCCGGTGGGGGCGAATATGCCCTCGTAAAGGCGCTCGCCATGTCGATGGAAACGTGGCGCGCAATGAAACGGCTCGATGTGCGGGATGCGGCCGACCATTTGCCACTGGGTAGAATTGCCCTCGGCAAACTTGTTACTTTGGCCGAAAAAGAAGCACGCGCTGCCCTGGCTCAGCAAACGCCTATCACCCTGTCAGAAAGTAAAATACCCGTAGAAATGCAGGGTTAAAAATCCACTCGGAAGTTCTTCACGACCGTGGTATGATAGGCGAATATGTCACTCTTACATGATCATCTCGACGTTCCGGCCCAGATTACCGGTAATCTCTTACCCCAGGAACACGATAAACAGCTACTCAGTGAACTCCATGACAAAAGCCTGGAAAAGCTAGGCTATTTCTCGGAAGAAACAAGACTTGTATTTGCAAACGAAGCCCTGGGGGCGATGAGTATGGAAGAATATACCATAGAGGGGATAACCAAACTCGAGGAATTTCTCGAGCAAGCAGGCACCATCAATATACCGATTTGTGACGGCTACGCCGTTATGGTTGACGGCGTCAGTCAGGACGTTTCGGTTGTGGCTGCCACGGAGATAGACGACAGCCGCCCGAACCATGGAGACATGTCTTCAATGGTATATCTGCGCGACCATATCCAAGCTGCAAGCGCACTGATGGAGCTTCACCTGCAGGATCCCGTACGTTATGCGAGGGAAGGTAAAACCGGCCACACACTACTGCTTAGCGCGCTTCATCTCATGTCAACGCCGGCGCAGCTGACGCGCTTTAGCGATGTTACCAAGCGCGGAAGCGAGGCGGGGCAAGAAGACTGGCCACATATCTCGCTGCATTTCAACGATCTGCAGGGAGAAAACCCGAACGGCTGGCGCAACAAGCAGGATTCATTCCAAATGCTTGCGCACCTCACCCTTGACGCGGCCGAGCGTGGTTTTATTTCTACTAGTGAACTCGCAGACGGTCATAAGCAATTCCTCGGATCGATCGTGCCACTGCTTCAATCGGTAGGGTTTCCAAAATATGAGACCTCCGGCTCCTGGGAGGAAAACGAGGCCACGCGCACCTCAGTCATAAGCGTTGAGACCGCGCTGCTGGATAAAATCGAGCATCTCTCTCAGCGCGAAGAATTCAGTTTCTTGAAAGAAGAGTTTGAAAAATATGAAAATGGCAGTTTTACCGAAGTCCTCAACACAATGCTAGAAGACGGCTTGCATGAAGTTGGCCGGCGGCTCCCGTATGAATCACCTGATTATAACCAAGATTCCGTGAAATATCGGAAAGCCGACGCCGCCACGACCTATGTTCTTATGTACGACTTGCCGCGCCTGCTGGCTGAAAAGCAGGTCCCGGTAGGCAGTAGCGCCGAAATCATGACCGAAGAAGAGATCGAATCTCTCGTCCTCTCGGAGTTGTCTACGCTGCTTGACCCCGAAACAAACGGCATGATCCGCTATAAAGATGATTCCTATCAGCGGCTCAATTTCCATACGAACAAAGTACGACAGACAGTTCGCGACATCAAAAACGAAGTCTTGCAGGAAGCGCGGTCATCAGGAGGTGAGATAGACCTCGATAAGAAACAAAGATTACGCCATGAGCGAACACCGCAAGGACCAGAAGCGGCGTGGACGCATCCGCTCGGACAACTGTCTGGCTGGGCCGCCAAACGAAGCCTACAGGAATTTCAAAAAGGCAATCTAGAAGACGCCGCCAGATACCGCCAGCTAGGCACCAGCTTCCTTAACCTCGATCTATCTACCGCAACAGGTGAAGACCAATGGCACGCCACCTTGGGAACAGACGGCTACTATGAAGTTCGTCAGGTACCCCCATATAAACTCACCGAGTGCCTCGTTTCATATCAGACGGAAAGCGGATTCTCATTCAAAGTTCCATCGCCACACACGCCGCTGAATTGGGGCAGCGCAGCAGCAAAACAGGCAATCGGCCTTCTCCGCGTCGCTACCACAAAAGCAAATCAGCGCTAATTAGTGCTTACGCTTAAATCTTATTGACATTGATGCCACATTGTGGTAATGTTAAATGGAATCTCGATTGCAGCCTGAGAAACTGCTAAAAGAGGACTGGAATTAATTAACGGAGGAGTACATTCAATGAATGTCAACAAAGTATTACTCAGTGCAGGAATCATCAGCATCATCAGCGTTGCAAGCCTTGCGTCTACCGCTATGGCATGGCACCCGAAAGGTGTTATATCAAAAAAAGTCCAGAACGTTACCACCGGTAGTGTCCTCGATGAAGCCGACACGGCAGCACAAGCTACGGCCGCAAAGCCAGGCGACACGCTTAAATACGTTATCGAGGTGCGCAACATCGGCTCTCCCGACAGCCGAGGCTACAATGACATGGCTAAAACCGTCATGACCGACACGCTTCCTGCAGGCGTCGAGCTCGTTAGCAACCCAGCTCAGCGCCAGATCACCGAAAACCTCGGTACGATCAAGCCAGGCAAAAGCGTCATCAAGGAGTACCTGGTAAAGGTAACTGCCGACACTGCAGGATCTATCAAAAACACCGCTTGTTTCACTGGCAACAGCAAGGCAAACGACAACCCACAACAGGGCTGCAACCCAGCATACATCGACATTACCATTCCTGAAGTACCAGTAACTCCTGTTACTCCGGAAACACCAGAGACGCCAAAAACCCCTGTAACCCCAGCACCTAAACCTGAAGTGCCAGCTGAGCTGCCACACACGGGCGCAACGGCGAACATCTTCGTCGCAGCTGCAATTATCGGCCTGGCTTCGTATGCCGCTCACCGCTACGTTACGTCACGCCGCGACCTTGCACGCACCCTGCTTGATTCGTAAATAATTACGGCGAGAGTCCCTGAAAAAGACACCTGTAGCCAGGTGTCTTTTTGATTGCCGCGCAGTAGTAAATATCTACAATTTATTGCACGCGAATCAAGTAGTTGGTATAATTTCACTCAAGCTCACAGATGCGGCCGCAGGGCCGCAGAGAGTAGGTTGGTGGAATGAAGAAGCAGTCCCTCCGCCGCAAGCGGAACCGCAACAACTTCATGGGCAAGCTCCTCAAGGCCGTCGGCACTGCGGTGGCCGTCGCGCTCGCCGCGGCGGGCCTTGCGGCCGCCAGCAGCAAGAAGAAGTCGGACTCCGCCGCCGAAGCGGACGACGACAAGTCCTGACCAATCAGGCGATCCGGCTCCCTCTGAAAAAGAGGTTGAGCCGGATCGCCGCTAGTTAAC